>JAJZSC010000484.1 GCA_021849995.1 Bacillota bacterium
GGACGTACGCTCGCAGACCAAACTAAGGACGAAACTGCTGGATGCAAGCTGCGGGATGCCCTCCAAATTCGCCGTCCCTGGCTCAGTTGTCGGCGAGCGAAACCCTCCACTGGAGGCTTTCGTGTTGGAGCGAAGTAATTTGAGCGCTAGTTTGGTCCGCGCAGCTTACCAAGTGACCGGTGTAAAACAAAATCCTGGAGACAACTTTCATTCTCTGATGGTGCTGCCGCATCTTGCCTATCGACCCACAGGTAATCAACTAAGAGGCATAAGACTTGGTGAGATAGTTTCTAACACATGCAGCCAGGCGGCAGCAGTATCCAGGCTGGTAAAGCAGGGAATCCCATGCTCAACAGCCGCGCGCCGAATAGCAAACCCGTCACTTTGCTGAATTCTGCCTTGGGTCGTGGTGTTAAGGACACACTGAATTTGCCCGGATTTTATACTTGAGACGATTTCATTTGATCCCTGGTGAAGTTTGGCAACTCGTTGGACCTCTAGCCCTTCCTTAGCTAAGACTTTAGCAGTTCCGTCTGTGGCAAGAATCCTGAATCCAAGCTCATAGAATCTCTTCACCAAGGCCAGCCCTTCTGCTTTATCACGGTCAGCCAGGGTTACTAGTACAGTTCCATGGGCAAGCATGGATAAACCGGCGCTCAGCAAGGCTTTATAGAGTGCTTTCTCATAAGTCCTGTCTATCCCCATAACTTCTCCAGTTGATTTCATTTCCGGACCAAGAGAAGGTTCCACTTGCTGGAGTTTGGAGAAGGAGAATACCGGAGCCTTCACTGCCACCCTCTGTCCCACCGGGGCCAGCCCACCTTGGATACTCTGGTCAGCTAAACTCTTCCCGATGATTACCTGGGTTGCCAGATCAACTATGGGGATTCCGGTAATTTTGCTTAAGAAAGGTACAGTCCGGCTTGAACGAGGATTGACTTCAAGCACATAGACCTCATCCTTGTATATTACATACTGGATATTTACTAACCCTTTGACCCGTAATGAACGGGCTATGGAAGTAGTAAGTTCAACTACTCTTTCCCTGTTGGCTTCACTTATTGTTAGGGGTGGATAAACCGCAATCGAGTCCCCAGAATGAACCCCTGCTCTTTCTAAATGCTCCATGATTCCAGGGATTAGGACTGTCTCCCCGTCACTGATAGCTTCAACTTCGACTTCCTTCCCTAAAAGGTACTGATCCAGCCAGATTTCCTGTCCGGGGAACTCTGCCAAGGCCCGTTCTGCAACCCTCGTTAGTTCACGGGGACCATACACTATCTCCATGGCCCGCCCGCCTAAGACGTAAGACGGACGTACAACCAGAGGATAGCCTATACTTTCTGCAATCTTTTCAGCTTTCCGAAGATCAGAGGCACAACCGCCTAAAGGCCTTTTAGCACCTAGCTCCTGTAAAACTTGATCAAAAACTCCCCGTTCTTCTGCCCTATGGATATCCTCAACCGATGTTCCCAGAATCCGGTACCCTCGTTCGGCTAAAGGCTTGGCCAGCCCAATGGCAGTCTGCCCACCAAACTGCAAGATTACCCCTTCAGGCTTTTCCTTATCGAGTACTGCCGAAACATCTTCTAGTGTAAGTGGTTCAAAATAAAGCCTGTCAGCAGTGTCAAAGTCAGTTGACACTGTCTCCGGATTATTGTTAATAATAATGCTTTCAATTCCCGCTTTTCGTAAAGCAAGCACTGCGTGAACTGAACAATAATCAAATTCTATCCCCTGACCGATCCTGATGGGGCCTGAGCCAAGCACTACAATTTTTCTCCTTGATGTGACCTCACCCTCATCTTCTTCCTCATAGCTTGAGTAAAAATACGGGGTACTAGCCTCAAACTCTCCTGCACATGTATCAACCATTTTGAAGACTGGGATTAGCCCATGTTCTTTTCGGAATTGGTAAACTTCTTGTTCAGTTGCCGTCCAAAGCCTGGCTATTTCCCGATCTGAAAAGCCTAATCTTTTCGCGCTTCGCAGCCTGCCCACATCCCAGCGCTCCTGTTTTAGAAGCTCTGTCTGTAAAACCAATCTTTCAATTATTTTTAGAAAATAGGGATTCCAATTGCTCAACTCTGATATTTTTGCTAAGGATACCCCTCTCCGAAACGCTTCAGCGAAGATGAAGAGCTGCTGGTCATCCGGACGTTGGGATCTCAGGATCAGCTCTTTATTCGATAACTCCTCAAGCTCAGGCAGAAGAATTCCATAGGCCTTGATCTCCAGAGAACGGACTGCTTTCAAAAGAGCGGTTTCTAAATTCCGGCCAAGCCCCATAACTTCCCCTGTTGCTTTCATCTGGGTGCCAAGATTGCGATCTGCCTCAGAGAATTTGTCAAACGGCCAGCGCGGAATTTTAACCACCACATAGTCCAGTGCTGGTTCAAAGCAAGCCGAGGTTTTACCTGTCACTGCATTAGGTAATTCGGTTAAGTCATAACCAATGGCAATCTTGGCAGCCACTTTGGCTATCGGATACCCTGTTGCCTTAGAAGCTAGAGCACTCGACCGGCTCAAGCGGGGATTTACTTCGATTACTACATATTCCAGCTTTTCCGGGTGCAGTGCATATTGCACGTTACACCCGCCTTCAATTCCCCGCGCTTCGACTATTCGCAGAGCAGATGTCCGCAACGTATGTACTTC
>JAJZSC010000485.1 GCA_021849995.1 Bacillota bacterium
GGAAGCCATTTCTTCCGTACAAGGGCCGCTTAACTGTTCTTCCGTCACCTTCAGGATTTCTGCATCAAACAAATCCCGCAGGGGGGCTAAAGAACGCTCTTTATATTCAGCCGTCGCTTCGTCCGGTTTAATTTCCATCGCATAGAGGTTAGACACCCCTTTAATCTCGGTAATCTTGTGTCCGATCTCTTGTTCGAACACATCCGCTAAATTCGAGGCAGGATCAGTCGTAACAATAAGTGTTTTCTTGCCTTGGTCAGCATGGTAGACCGCGGTGGTGCAAGCCATTGAGGTCTTGCCGACCCCGCCTTTACCGGAAAAAAAGATATATTTAACCATTATGCTCTGCCTTCTTCCTGAATAATCCGTTCAATTTCTGTCAACTCGAGATAATCCCCGCTTTTGATAACCTTACCCTTAAAAGTTGTGATAGGCAGGATCGCTTGCCCTTGCTCGCGCACCAGCGCATAAACCTCCGGGTTGTCCCGAAATTTCAAGGGTTGCTGGCTGATCATATATCGTTCGATTTGCAACTCTGGATAGTTACCTTTCAGCAATTGGATGTTTTCATTCAAACGCACCATTCTCTCATCGGGAGCTGGACCGCACAAACCAGTTGAGCAACACATCGCGGGTTCAAAAAATTCTAGTTTCATTGTTTTTTTCCTCCTCATATCAGTTAATTAGTACCTTACTGCATCTCAAAGACATAGGTGTCCGCATGTTTTTGCGCTTGCTCAAAAACCAACGCCGGATCAATCGCACCGTAGAAACGCATCTTACCGTTGACCGCTGTCAAGGGCATCTTGCAGCCCCGATCCAAGCGAATACGGGCGGTTTCATACGGATCCAAGCTGTCCTTAATCACATCCACAAAGCGGATATCGACTTTATCCCTCATCTCACTCGCTCCAAAAAAAGCCACCAGCTCTTGGTACATTTCCCCCATAGTCGCCCCAGAACCACACTCTGGGCCGCAGTCGTCTGAACAGGCACAATCTCCCGCAGGCGCTGCATCCCACAATCCAAATATCTCGATCTGTACTTTGTCTGTCATCTTTGAATCCTCCTAGTTTAGTATTAATTACAATGAGCTTAATAATGCACGATTCTTGCTAATATTATTCTCATCATATCAACTTTTTTTGATGATAATGTCTAAAAAGATTGGGGTCTATAACTTAAAATCAGACCCCAGTTGTTTGATATAGTTTCTTACGGTTTCTTTGTTTAAAACATAGTACTTCCATTTTCCTTTGGGTTCTTCTCGAACAAGTCCTGAGCTGGTCAATTCTTTCATATGATAAGAAACCCTAGACTGAATTAGACCAAACTCCTGCATAATGTCGCAATTACATACGCCCTCTGAACCAAATGAGAGACATAGCGATTCCATGCCTTGGTGGTTCATCAGCATCAACAGAATCTTATAACGTATGGGATCACTTAAAACTTTGGAAATATTTGTTGCATCTATTATCATAACAGCATTGTATCATAACTAAGTTATAATATCAAATAATATTGATATGACGACGGCGGGTACCTTTTCAAAACATTCCAAGTGGGCATGACTCTTATTCCCTGGCATGTCCTTAGCGTTTTGTTCGAAACGGGGAAAGGAAGCATCCGTTACATTAATGTTCAATTTCAGGTTTATCTTTCAATAAAAAGCTCCCTATCATGACTATAGCCAACAACAGATAACCAAACAGATCCCAGCAGGTGTAAAAGTCCGTAATATGGGCAAAACCTAAATAGTAATATTGCTTCCCGCCAATAATTAGCCGGTAATCATTAGATTATGCTGAAAAAATGCACGCCTCTACAAGAAGTCTATAACCATGAATTCCACTTACTACGATCAATAATACTCCCATAAAAGGGTGTAATGATTTTAAATATTTTCTAGTATTAAATGGAATGACAATTGTAACATTAGACGATTTAAAGGAGATTACAGGATATAAGACTATTTATTTGGATGAAGCAAGCCAAGGGATGACTATGATCTCTTAAAGGTTCCAAGATCTAACTGAGGGAAGCTCGGAAGTGAACTCGTCCAACTAAAGTTAAACGAGTTCACTTCATGGAGGGAGTCTACCTCCTTCGTCGCTAAATGTTTTCCTAGTGGAAAAGGCGGCTCGACGAAACTCTATCCTACGCCGAT
This sequence comes from Bacillota bacterium, assembly GCA_021849995.1. Taxonomy (GTDB): domain Bacteria; phylum Bacillota; class Desulfitobacteriia; order Desulfitobacteriales; family Desulfitobacteriaceae; genus JAJZSC01. Next base: position 2,171 of record JAJZSC010000485.1, read on the forward strand.
AGGTATTCCTTTGGGGATAGCGGCTTCGGCGATACTCTCCACTGAAGACTATTGTACTGGAGGCTTTTGTCAACGAAGCAGAGTACGGGGGACCACTCCCACAAGAAGTGGGAGTCTCACGATTGGATGAATCTCCTGTAAATATAATTGCGATTCCAAGGCAACAGATTATTAGGGCCTTTACTGAATAAAAACTGATGCAGGTCGATATTCCCACTGTGGAATGAAGCGGCTGCAGAGTTAAGATAGAAGCCGTAAATTTCCATATGTTTAATTAGTTCAGAAACCGTTGGGATATAGCCGCCGGGGAAAATGTACTTATTAATCCAGGAATTCGTTCCGCTTTCATCTCGGCCGGCAATCGTGTGGAGCAGGGAAATTCCTTTTTCCTCAAGCAAGCGCTCGACAGCAGCAAAATATTCTCCCAGATGTTCCTTGCCGACATGCTCAAGCATTCCAATACTGACTACACGGTCGAAGGTT
>JAJZSC010000486.1 GCA_021849995.1 Bacillota bacterium
AAAATCCTACCTCTCCCCCGATGTTTTGCATGATAATGCGCAAACATTTAGAAGGTGGCAAGATTATCGATGTACGCCAGCATGGTTTAGAACGCCTGATAACTATTGAGGTGCAAAACTATAACGAATACGGGGACTTGGCTGTCCTTCATTTAAACCTGGAAATCATGGGTAAACATAGCAACCTAATTCTGGTCGACCCAGCTACAAATATTATTCTGGATGGTCTAAAGCGCTATTCGCATGCCTTAAGCCGTTACCGGGAAGTTCTACCGGGTCGTGCCTACCTCATACCCCCTTCTCAGGATAAACTAGACCCCTTGCACGAAGAAGACAAGTGGCGCCAGGAAATATTCTCTTTTAATTTAGACACTAAAGTACAGGAAGTCTTAGTTACAAGATTTGCGGGAATAAGCCCTGAGCTGGCCCGGGAAATATGTCTGCGTGCAGGGTTGGAAGAAGGGATCAGACTGCACGAGTGTGGTGATATTGATTTTTCCCGGCTATTTCAATGGTACGCAAAACTTGCCAATCCCGATAGCAAGATCGAAATCAGCCCTTGCCTATACTTCTACTCCTCCAAAAATCCAATCCCTGCAGCTTTCTCATTTACTCCGTACCGGCTCTATGAAGGACTGGTTCAAGAGAGTGTAAGGAGTGTTAATGAAACTGTAAGACGCTTTTATGATTCAAAGACTAGAAGCAATACTTTGGAAGCTAAACGAGGATCGCTAAAGAAGCTTGTTCAAGAACATCGCGGTCACTTGAATAAAAAAATCAGCATCTATGAGGAAGCCATAAATAGTTCTAAAGAAAACTATGAGTACCAAAAATGGGGTGAGCTGTTAACTGCTAATTTATACCGCATCCAGCCAGGTGCAAAAAAGATAGAAGTCGAAGACTATACCCAGGACAGTTTGCCATCACTCACGATTCCGCTTGATCCGGCACTCTCGGGAATCGAGAATGCTCAACGTTATTACCGCCTTTACAACAAAGCCAAAGCCACTATCCAAAAAACAGCCCCCCTTAGAGAAGCTGCTTTGGAAGAGTTGAGCTATCTCGACACAGTCTTACTAAGTCTAGAACAGGCTGCAAGTCAAGTGGAATTAGATGAGATCCATGCAGAACTAGTGGAGCAAAATTATCTGGCAGGAAAACATTTCGAAAAAAGAAATGCCAAAAATAAAAAGGCTTCCTCAAAGCCTGAAAGCCCTCAACCTAAAGAATTCGTATCAAGTGCGGGACGAACAATCCTGGTCGGTAAAAACAACCGCCAAAATGACTGGTTGACTCTCAGAAGGAGCAATCCGGGAGATTTGTGGCTGCATGTCAAAAATACTCCTGGTTCACATGTCCTAATACCGCTTAATGAGAGCGAGGAGTTCCCGGATGATGCCACCCTGGAAGAAGCTGCGGCCTTAGCAATTCACTTTAGTCAGGCCAAAGGATCCACTCTTGTACCAGTGGATTATACCCATATTAAAAATATTAAGAAACCTAATGCAGCTAAACCCGGCATGGTAGTTTATGAAAAGAACTGGACACTTTATTTGACACCTGAAGAGCAAGTACTTGAGCGGTTGCTAGAGAGTGAAAAAGTGAATAGCTAGATTGATTACCCACTTGCAGGGGCACTCCCTTTGTTTTACCTGGCCTAGAAACGAATTATTCCTTTTTTAGCTTGCTGGAGTATTCGCTGATCATTCTGCAGATGTTTATCATCAGCCTAAGCTCATCAGGATCTTTATCCTTAGCTAAGGATATTAGCTCATTTATTAAACTGTTGGGTTTAACGTTAACTTCTTCCTGAAGGAGATAATCAACTGTAACCCCTAAGGAATTTGCTATACTCACTACGGTCTCTAAGCTAGGGTTTTTCTCTCCCCGCTCGACCTGACCTATGTATGACTCATTAACTTCCGCATCCTCCGCAAGTTGCTCCTGCGTAAGTCTATACTTAGTTCTCTCTTCTCTGATTCGCTGACCCAAATGTTTAAATACCATCTTCATAGCCCCTTTCAATTCCACTATATGGTATTTAGAACAGGGCTTGAAGGTGCTATTGGTATGATTAATATTGACTATTAGTGCTGTTTTATGTTAGAATTTTCCTATATTACTATACTAGGGAAATTTCATATCTCAAAGCGCATATGATTATGTATTTGAAAATTTTGAAAAATAGAGCATAATGGCTTGCAGTATGGTGTTAATTCTTTTTAGATTTGGCATCCGCTGAAGTATACGTCTAAAAATCGAGGGGAATCTATTAAATGATTTATCAGGTTCTGGTCGTGGATGATGCAAGTTTTGTGCGTATGATGATTCGCCAGGTTTTAATTAGCTTAGGACACACTGATATCTTGGAAGCTGAGAACGGCTTTGAAGCTATTGAACTTTATAAAGCAAATAAGCCGGCACTTACAATTCTGGATATTACAATGCCAGAACTTGATGGCTTATCAGCACTCAAAGAAATCATGTCTTTTGACCCTATGGCCAAGGTGATTATGTTTAGTGCCGTTTCACAAGAACCAATAGTTCGTGAAGCGTTGGAGATAGGTGCAGTTGATTTTTTGGCTAAACCGTTCCGTCCAGATGAACTAAGAGAAGTG
>JAJZSC010000487.1 GCA_021849995.1 Bacillota bacterium
AGATATTCAGTAACAGCCCTTTTAAAGCTAAGATACAATGCCTACTTTATTCGCCCATAGAAACTACTTCTTTAGCCTTATAATAACCGCAAGATGGACATACATGATGCGGTTGTTTGGGCTTATGGCATTGGGGGCATTCAATAATACTTGGTGCGGTTAATTTCCACATAGCCCTACGCTTACGTACTCTTGATTTGGATTGGCGATGCTGAGCAACACCCATGGTTACACCCCCTTTTGGATTCCCAAAATAAACAGTTAATCACCCTAAGATAGACCCTTGAACTTAGCCAGTGCAGCTAGCCTTGGATCTACCACATGAGTGTCACAGTTGCACTGATTAAGATTCTTATTTGTTCCACAAACCGGACATAACCCTCGGCATTCAGGAGAACAAATAAACTTCATCGGCAAATTTACAACTATTTGTTCCAACACGAGTTCATCAATCTCAAATTCGTCTTTATCAAAGATAAATGAAGTTTCAAGCTGTTCCTCAGTAGCCTGAGGTTCAAATACCCACTCATCTTCATAATCAAATTTAAGCTGATACGACATATTTTCCAAACAACGTCCACAGCTAGCTTTTAAATCTGCTTCTATTACTCCATGGGCGAATAAGGATTTTCCCGTGTTGTTTACCTGAAGTTTTGCATAGACCGGAGACTGAAAGGTCAAACCCTCTAACCCTAGATCAAATGAAGAAAAATCTTCTCTAAATTCAAAGGCAGCGATTCCACCAACTTCACGCCGAAGCTGAGCGACATTAACTTTCACCTTTCATCACCCCAATGCACAACAACTATTATAGTTGGCACATTTTTCTTTGTCAAGGAAAAGTCTTTACACTATGCAATCTCAACAAGACTTTGAGTATCTAAAGCAATCATAAGTTCCTCATTAGTAGGAATGACTAGAACTCGACATTTAGCATTATCCTCAGAAATATCGACTTCCTCACCGCGGACTTTATTCTTCTGAGGATTGATATTTACTCCTAGATATTCTAACCCTGAACAGATTCCCTGACGCATTTCTGGAGAATTCTCACCCAAGCCTGCCGTAAAGATGATAGCATCTACTCCGTCTAACACCGCCGCATATGCACCAATGTATTTTCTTACATCATGGGCAAATACGTCAAGTGCCAATTGTGCTCGAAAATTACCTTCTTCAGCGGCAGATTCAATATCTCTGAAGTCACTGCTTACTCCGGATAAACCTAAAACACCACATTTTTTATTTAAAAAGTCTTCTACTTGCTGAGAATTCAAATTTTCCTTCCTCATTATAAAAGAAACGATTGCCGGATCCAAATCCCCGGACCTTGTCCCCATCATAAGCCCCTCTAGTGGTGTGAAGCCCATGGAAGTTTCTATAGACTTCCCAGCTTTAATGGCGGTTATAGAAGAACCATTACCTAAATGACAGCTGATCAGTTTAAGTTCATCCGCCGGTTTCCCTAACAACTTTGCAGCCTGTTGACTGACATACTTGTGGGAAGTACCGTGAAAACCATATTTACGAATTTTATATTTATCATAAAGTTCATATGGCAAGCCGTACAGATAAGCATGTGGAGGCATAGTCTGATGAAAAGCCGTATCAAACACAGCTACTTGTGGAACGCCGGGCATTAACTTGGTACATGCTTCTATTCCAGCAATATTAGGCGGATTATGCAATGGAGCAAGTTCAATACATTCCTGTAGTGCCTTCATTACATCTTCATTAATCAATACCGATTGTGAGAATTTTTCTCCACCGTGTACTACTCTGTGTCCAACTGCGTTTATTTCATCTAAATTTGATACTACTCCATATTCAGGATGAATCAGAGTATCTAATACCAGTTTGATGGCCACCGAATGATTTGGAATTTCTGCAGTAATAACCTCTTTTTCCCCATTGGCAGGTCGATGGATTAAGACCGAACCTGGCAGCCCGATACGCTCAACCAGCCCCTTTGCTAATGGATTCTTCGTATCCATATCAAGCAATTGATACTTTAATGAAGAACTTCCACAGTTTATAACCAGAATGTTCACGTTTTGCTACCCCCTAATTTTTTTTCCACCCATTTTTCTCTCTTTACATAAGTGAAGTTGGAAAACACATTATATTATTCCAGGAATTTGGGTTTTTTACCCACTATCACTTATGCTTCTTTTTTTATATTTTTTAGTGAACAAATAAGTTAAATATACAAATGATTTTAACACAAAATTTTCGTTTTTCAAAGCTTTAAGCGAAAATCCTCCGAATTTCAGAAGATTTCGCCATCGCAGCCTTTTTTCCTAATTCGATTGCTTCTTTAGCAATATCAAATTGTAAAACGCCTATATGACCGACCTCGGGCTGAATTAGCATATCTACATCAATGAAATTACTTCTGAAAACTTCCTCTTCGAGTATATCTAAGGATTGCAGGAGAACATCAATAGCACTTGTTAATTTGCTGTTTAAACCTTTTTTAACATCTACCGCCAGAATTCGCTCAGCCCCCATTTCCCTGGCTATATGTACAGGCAAGCGATTTTTTACTGCTCCATCAACCAACAATCGTCCTTCATATTTAAACGGTTTGAAAAATCCTGGTATAGAAATACTGG
>JAJZSC010000488.1 GCA_021849995.1 Bacillota bacterium
CGGGCAATCTCCAAGACAAGTAATGTGGAATCTCATTCTGAGGGGTGATCGGATAACCGAAAAAACACTTGCAGCCTGCCCTAACTGCGGCTTCAGCTAAGGCCTCATTTCCTTTCATTAGCACTTTAGGCATGTTTTTTTTCCTCCCTTCTTACGACAATGGCGACATCTGGGCACATCCAGGCGCAAAATGCGCAGGAAGTACACTGAGATTCATTAACAACCGTAGCCGGACGGAACCCCTTGGAATTAAGATGTTCTGCCAGTGCTAAAACGTTTCTCGGACATGCGTCGATACATAACTCACAACCCTTACAACGTTCTTCGTCAAACTCCACCTTTTGCATCATTACTCCTCCTTCGTATCCTATGTACTGCTCCGGCGCCCAAAGTATTATGTTCAGGTCGGAATAATAGCTATCTCCTGAGATTCCCATGGTGGAACTATCATTTTCATTAGTTCTAGCACAGGTACTTGAATCTCTTTACTTAGATCTGGGGAAAATTCCGCAAGTGCTGAGCAAAAAGCAATCGGAATTTTTAACATATGGGCAAGATTTTTGACCTTATAAAAACCTTCAATTATGTCTGGTAGTGTGGTGTCACTCCCAAGATTGGGATTACTGACAATAGCCGAAACTTCTAGACGAGATGCAGTCTCTATTTGCTCGATAAGAGAAACGACTCTTGTGAAATCCATTGATCGAGGCCGGTAGGGATTAATCACAAAAAACATCTCACAGTCCCTTTGTTTTAGCATTTTAGCAAATCTACCAAGGACTATTGCCCCTTGATAATCTCCACCTACATCAATTAATACTTTTCCTCTCATACTGGTAAGAGTTCCTATAATCTTCGGACTCACGATTGGCAGATCCGTTTCTGCTAAACTTCCATCCGGTATCACAATACTTATACCGCGATCTTCGAGCAGGTTTCGATGTTCACGAGACCGGAAGAAAGGTTTTGTAATGTCCAAGTCTATTACGCATACATCAAGGTCTTTTGCTGCATAATCTAAAGCTCTATTTAAGACAATTTCCGTTTTACCACTGCCGAAAGTTCCGGTATAAATTTCGACTGAATCCATAACCCCACCTACTTTCCAGGGATATGTTCATCACACGACACATGGATAATTTTATATTTGAGAATCTGGTATTTGGTATCTGGTATACCAATATTTTTAGTCTAATCTATAAAACTGATTTCTGTCTAGTTTAAACTTTCGTCAAATTTCGACAGATCATTTCTGACGAAGCTCTGATTATCTGTCTACTCCCCAAAAAAAGAAGTCTACTCGCTTCAATTGTTCTAAGGCGTCGATTGCTTCGCCGAAGGATGGGCTCGGTTGCTATACTGCCGTATTAATAAAAAAAGCAGCCTCTCGGCCACTTAAGAAGGATGTATCATATTCATTATACAATAATTTAGGTTAAATATATATTGTAACATCTTGTTATATTTTTTTGACTTTTTTGCACTTATTTTAATATTTCAATTTCAATTTACAATTCAATTTTACTAATAGCTTTATTTTTCTTCCTTTTCCAGCAAGGCTAAAAATTCTGCCCTTTCCTCTTCTTTCATGCCATAGGTATGCTGTGTATCATCTGGGAATTGGCTATTACGAACATCTTTAACATAGTCCGCAAAAGCATTGGTTAATACTTCTCCCACATTGCTGTATTTCTTAACAAACTTGGGAGTAAAGTTATCATACATTCCTACCATATCAGCATAAATGAGCAATTGACCATGGGTATAGGATCCGGCACCAATGCCAAGGACTGGGAAGTTTGCCCTTTCGGTAATTGCTTTACCTACTGCAGCAGGGACTCCTTCGACTAAAATACTAAATGCTCCAGCTTCTTCAACTAGTTTAGCCTGTTTAACCAGACTCAAAGCTGCTTTGGCACTACGTCCTTGAGCCTTATATCCACCAAGTTGACCCATGAATTGAGGGGTCAACCCAATGTGTCCCATTACGAGTATTCCGGCTTCTGTAATCGCTTTAATTCTACTGGTAACCTGTGGTCCTGCACCTTCTAACTTTACAGCGTCAACCAAGGCCTCTTTCACTAATCTGCCTGCATTTGCAACAGCCTGCTCATCAGAGATTTGATAAGACATGTAGGGCATATCTCCAACTATAAAGGTATTAGGTGCTCCACGTCTTACAGCTTGGCAGTGGCGAACCATATCATCCATAGTTACAGGGAAAGTGGTATCATAACCTAAGCTGACCATTCCTAAGGAGTCACCAACCAAAATCATATCTACGCCTGCTTTTTCTTCCATTTTAGCGGTAAGGTAATCGTAAGCAGTAAGATATACAATTTTCTCTCCGGTTTCTACCATGTTATAAAAGTCATGAATAGTTTTCTTGCCCATTTAACACACTCCTAATTTTGTTATTTATAATATTTCAAATTTCTTGAAATATTACTCTGGTAATTAAGCAGAGAAACGTGCGCTTGTACTCAGCTTAGTTAAAACCAACTTTTTAGCACCTTAGCGCAGTATAATCTGCTAGTTAATTACTAGAACAAATTATACTGCGCTGTGAAAAGCAAAACAACCTATAATACCTTGTACTGCTCGTTTA
>JAJZSC010000024.1 GCA_021849995.1 Bacillota bacterium
TAAAAGTTCCATCATACCTTTGTATCCGTAGCGCTCTGTTTTCGGAAAGTATGTACCAGTAAAAAACGGCTTTTTCTCGGGTGTCATCATAATGGTAAGCGGCCAACCACCTGACCCAGTTAAAGCCTGACAGAAGGCCATGTACAAATGATCAACATCCGGGCGCTCTTCACGATCTACTTTGATGGAGACAAAGTAGCGATTGAGTAAAGCGGCAACTTCGTTGTCCTCGAAGGATTCCCGTTCCATAACGTGGCACCAGTGGCAGGTTGAATATCCAATACTTAGAAAAATTGGTTTATTATCTCTTTTAGCAACTGCGAAAGCTTCTTCATTCCAGGGATACCAGTCGACGGGATTATGGGCATGTTGTAAGAGATACGGGCTTTTTTCGTTAATTAGTTTGTTGGCATGTTCGCTAGTATATACCATGGCAACCTCCATTTTGTTGAATATTTTGCATTTAGACATGCTATTAGTATGTCTAAATGCAGAACAATTAGGTAGGAGCATTAATCAAGATATTCTGAAAGTGGTTCAGGTCGAACCGAAGTTAAAGTGGAGAATTGTAATCAAGCAAAACAGATTGTAAGTCAGTTAGAATTATATATCTTCTTTATAAATTTCTTAGCTATTTCGTTAATCTTTTTGCTACCTTTAATCCTTGCCTATTTCTTTTATACCAGTCGTCACTAGCCTTGCATAAAGTTTATGATGATTTGTCAAGTGAAGGATCGCAACGATATAGCGTGAAAAATTCCTTATTACGGCGGAAATATGCTGAAAACCCTATATTTTGATATAAAAAAGCCTTATAATTAGAGATGGAGTAGTTCTTGTCCAAATATGTAGATTTTAATATGGAAGTGTTTTTTGCTGGCTTTTCCTCTTTGTAATTAATACCGTTCGGCTTTGACGGCATCAGGAAAACCACTGCGAGGAGGGAATAGAAATGAAAAACCCGGAAATCCTGATTGTGGACGATGAAGTTGAGGTAGGTACATTCGTTGAATACTATTTTCAAGAAGAATAGGGGTATTCTGTTAATGTAGCCTATTCAGGAGAAAATGGCATGGCAGAAACCATTGCTTCCAATATTCATCCGCAAGCAGAAAACGATTCTTCGGGATTAAAAGGAATCAGAAGACCTTCGATTCCCTTAAATAGTTTTTTGTTCTAAGCTCTGTTGACAAATTAATTCGAATAAAATATAATGTAAAAAAATTGAAATTAAATATATTTTAACTAATAGAGCAGGCGATACACTTCAAAAGTGTGTGGGGCTGGGCTGGTGCAAGAGCTGGCAGCAGGATAAAATACCTGTGGGACTATAATTCTAATAAAATTATGGTCCCACAGGTATTTTCAATTGGAGGTGGTATTCGTGAATTCATTTCGCTTTAGCATCATACGTAAAAATAAATTGTTGTGCATAATATTCCTCTTACTATTTTCGTTGATGTCTGTGTATATGCCTCATAGTTTAGTTGAGAGCTCTGTACATCATAATTATGAAAGTTCGTTTATAAATCTTATCAATAGTTACAAACCAGTTGCAAATCTGAGAAATTTACTCAAGAAATTAAAGTCATTTGTTAACGAACTATTTAGGTTGACACTAATACGAGCGAATAGGGTTGCTATAGCAACTATTTGCTTAGTTTTTCTCAATATGCTATTGGTGCGTTTTTCTAAAGTGTCTATTCTTTATTTATTCCCTTTTCTCTGTAGCCACTTTCATGGGAGTAAATACAAGCATAACTTGAATTACTCCGATTTGTTACCTTTAATGGGTTCTAAATTTATACATTCCATTGTGGGTAAAACGAAAAATCATAGAGCGTTTTTTTGCAGTGCTTAAATATGTTAGTAGGAGCGGGGAAAATCATGGTGATTGACAAACAAAATGCAGCGTTGAGTTCTGTTTTTGCTGCAGTTTTCCTCACATCAATGAAAATTGTAGTGGGCATTTTTACAGGTAGCTTAGGTATTTTATCCGAGGCACTGCATTCAGCGTTGGATTTGTGTGCTGCAGTTATAACCTTCTTTGCTGTAAGGATTTCTGACAAACCAGCCGATTCCGAGCACCACTATGGACATGGCAAAATTGAAAGCTTTTCTGCGCTTATCGAGACGGTTTTGCTCTTAATAACCTGTGGATGGATTGTTTATGAAGCGGTAGAAAAGTTGTTTTTCGAAAATGGTGTGGAATTGATTGGAATTCAATGGGGTGTATTAACGATGATTATTTCCATCGTTGTTGATGCATCGAGGGTGAAGGTTTTGAAGGCGGCTGCCAAGGAACATGGAAGCCAGGCATTAGAAGCAGATGCACTTCATTTCAGCAGTGATGTATGGAGCTCGTCAGTAGTTATTGTGGGCTTGGTTTGTGTATGGATAGGGGATTACTTCAACGTACCTATTTTGAAATACGCAGACCCAATAGCTGCTTTGGGAGTTGCACTGCTTGTTATTAAGGTAAGCATCAAGCTTGGCCTTGAGACTATTGATGTTTTGCTGGATACCGCACCAAAAGGCATGAAGGAAATGATCGAAAAGGAGATCAGCAAAATAACAGGTGTTCTTCAGATCATAGAAGTCAGAATTAGACCTTCAGGGGCAGTTCAGTATATCAATATAAATGTCGGTATTGACCCAAATCAAAGCCAAAGAACTGTTCATACTATGGTTCATGAAATTAGGGAGAAGATTTCAGAAAAAATACCAAGGAGTGATATTGTGGTCAGCACATATCCTGTTGAAGATAATGGAACTGCTGACTCAATCATAAAAGAACACAATCCGGAGCGCACTAGCTCGGATGGCAGGCTACAGCAAATTTAAGATGTTTATCAAAGAAGGTAACCTAATGGAAAAGGAGGATTTAATATGAGCTTTTTTTCAAGATCAAGAAGTAAAGGGCATTATCCAAATAAAAATCACGGTGGCGGTCATTATAAAAGATCGCATGGCTCGGGAGGAATACTTGGTAAAATCTTTGAAGCCCTGACAGGTTCGAAAAGGCATTCACTGTCCGGTTCAAATCGCAACAACGGGCATTATACAAGTCGTCATCGCCGTAAAAGCTCGTGGTCTTGAGCCTATTTAGACGGGACAAACAATATCAGCCGTCAGAGCAGATCGCAGACTATACAATCGAGAAAACAATAGGAGAAGGCCGTTTTGGTATCTGCTATCTGGTTTCTGATGGTCAGAAATCGTATATATTCAAGCAACTTAAAAGGGGAATGCTGAAGAAAGCTGGAGCAAAGGCTCGGTATGAGGAAGAAATTCTAAGGAGCTTACAGCATGAGAGCGTTCCCCGGTTTATTAAAAAGATTGAGCGTGAGGACTTCTACGGCTATGTACTTGAATTCAAGGAAGGTAGAACTTTCGAGGACATTATTTATATTGACAAGCACGTGTTTGAAAGAGAAGAGATATACATAGTAGGACGCCAACTTGTCGAAATTTTAAAGTACTTGCATTCAAAGAGCATAGTCCATAGAGACATAAGAGTGCCAAATACCTTATATGATGGTCAAAAGGTTAACCTTGTTGATTTTGGGCTTGCTCGTTGGATTAATAACGAGAAATACAGGGCAGATATGGACTTCGCATTTTTGGGAGACTTCCTTCTGCACCTGTATTACTCTTCTTTCGAACTCAAAGGTGGCAAGAAGCGCCCATGGTATGACGAATTGCAATTGCATCAAGTGGAACGGTTATTTTTAAAAAGACTTATGGGTGTAGAGCAAAGATATTCAAGTATTTTTGAAGTTGAACTTGAATTTTACAAGACGTTTGAAGCTTGGAAGTAAGGTGCGGCAAAAAGGTGGATATTGAAAAAATCCTATATCATTTAAGACGGAATCGGTTAGGGGGAAAAACCTTAAAAATAGTACTCAGTGGATGCTTATTTCTAGTCATTGCGTTTGTAATTCTAATTGCAATCGCAATAATATTGGCCTTCAATTACCAGGCGCAGATATATGACGGATTTATGAGGATTATCAATTTCATATTCGGAGATTCGCCGGATAATGTGATCAGGGGCTTTTTCAAACAACTTGGCGACAATTTCTTAAAGGATCTGTTTGAATAAAATTGACGAAACACAAAGGCTTAGGAGGTTTAATGGAGATAATTATTCAATTAATAGACATTGTAGTACACATAGACAAGCATTTGGTTGAGATGATACAAAGCTATGGCGCAGGACCTATTTAATACTGTTTCTTGATATTTTTTGTGAAACGGGACTGGTTGTAACACCGTTCCTGCCTGGAGATTCATTGCTCTTTGTGATTGGAGCTTTAGGTGCGACCGGGGCTTTGGATTATAAGATGGCAGTAGTGCTTTTGATAATTGCATCGGTTGGTGGAAACACCCTAAACTATTTCATAGGGAAAATGATTGGTCATAGAATACTTGAAAGCAGGAAATTACCACTCATTAATCGGATTATTAAGAAGGAATATATTGAAAGGGCTCATGCGTTTTATGAAAAACATGGGGGAAAAGCAATATTACTATCTAGGTTTTTACCCATATTGCGGACTTTTACGCCCTTTGTAGCAGGAATAAGCAAAATGAACCTTGCTAAATTTACGATGTACAATTTATTAGGTGCCGTCGCTTGGGTATTAATTTTTATGATGGGGGGATATTTTTTTGGTAATATTCCAGAGGTCAAAAACAATTTCACTTATGTAATACTCGGGATAATTCTAGTCTCATTGCTGCCTGTTGTTATTACAGGGCTTAAGGCAAGGAGTAAAAAGATGACCGCTGTAAATTTCTAAAAATGATATGTTGTTCTCCCTGTCATTGGTTATAGTCACGATAGGGAGTTTTTTATTGCTCAAGGTACATTTCAGGTTGATTTCAGTTTAGCCAATTATAGTTACATCATCGCAGTCCGCTTGAGAAGATGAGAGATATCGAACACTTACTTTGAAAGGAGAATTACTCAAAGAATTAAAGCAAATTGGTTAATTTGATACTTCAATTCCCTCGAAAACTCCTACGACCTCCACTCCTTCGACAATAATAGGTTTTTGATCATGTTAGAAAAGTTGCTAGTTTCCCGGATTTGTTACCAAGAGAATAATTTACTTAATTTATGGGGGGCGATAGTATTAATAAAAATCAAATTATTAAGGCGTTTTTTTTAATAGCAATTTTCGCCAACATATTTTATGTACCATTTGTTAATACGGTAAAGGTTAATCAGATTTCCGAAGGCATTCTCTCTAACGTAGTTGCTATTGCAGAAGAAGAAGAAGAAGAAGTTGACTCGGAGCATTTTAATGAAGAACTAGAAGAAGATCAAGAAGAAGACCGAGATGAAGACGTGAAAATTGAAAGTGAATTATTTAGTGAAATGGGAAGTGTAGCGGTAGTTTTAGGATTTGCTACAGTTTCAATTTATATTTTAAGAATTATTAATAAAATCTTTTTTGAAAACAAAAATTCCTTTCTTATTAATTCTAGAAAATATATGAAATCATTACACCCTTTTATGGGAGTATTATTGATCGTAGTAAGTGGAATTCATGGTTATAGCCTTCTTGTAGAGGACGGAGCTCTTTTAGGGCTGGCAGCTTGGATAGCACTGGTCATTATCATCCTAAGCACATATGGTAAAGTGTCTAAAATTAAGATATGGTTATATATCCACAAAATTTTTACCGTTCTATTTTTCTTACTGCTATTTTGTCACTTAAGTGATTAAAATAGTTATTCATCTTAAAAACTTAATTTCTAAGTGTTTCTTGTGGCACGTGCATTTTTTCAGCATAACCCAATGATTGAAGGCTAATTATTGGAGGGAAGCAATATTACTATTTAGGTTTGATCCATAACTTTTGCACCTGCTGGGATATGTTTATTTATGGCTATAGCTCATGATAGGGAGTTTTTTATTGTTCAAGGAACATTTCAGGTTGATTTCAGTTTAGCCAATTATAGTTACATCGCAAACCGCTTGAGAAGATGAGAGATATCGAACACTTACTTTGAAAGGAGAATTACATGAAGAACAAAAGCACGTTGGTGAGTTTGGTATTGGCCACAGGAAGTGTCGTTGCCCTTGTAATAATATTAGGCAATCTGGAAAGTCCTTCGTCTTCTCCGTCCACATCTAATACTGTAGTAGCGCCTGCGAGTCAGGGTGAAGTAGTGAGCCAGGATATTTCGTATGAGTATGACTTTGAAGATGATGATGAACACGAAGGCGAAGACGACAACAACCACAATGGAAAACGTAAGAACTATCGTAATCAGTCTTTGCCTTCTACAGCCGCTTCTTCAACTTCAATTTCATCAAAAACTACGACTCCCACAATTCCTTCGAGTTTAGATTCCACCCAAATCCAGCAGAATCCTAGGCAATCCAATACCCAGGCTTCGTAGTGAGGTTTATTTATGAAGAAGGTAGTTGGTACTTCGTTTGAGGCAATGAATACAATCATAGCTGTGCAGGTGATTACTAATGCTGAATGTGTGGAGAAGCTAAGATATTTTTTGAATTCGCTGCCGACTTGGTTCGCTGAGGTTGAAGCGGTCTTGAGTAGATTTGATCCTCAAAGTGAGTTAACCCGTATTAACACTGGGGTCGACGGTATTTATCAAGTTTCTACTATATTGGCTGAGGTTGTTTACCTGGCCTTAAACGCGGCAAAGGTTACCAACGGAATGTTTGATCCTACGATCCTTGGAGAACTGGAACAAGCTGGTTATGACCGTACGTTTCAGGAAGTTATGGCTAGAACGGAAACAAGGTTACCTCTACTGGTTAAAGATCACGTACACAAAGCCGGGTGTGAAAGATTGCTACAGAGTAATGAAGGTAATCTGACGATTACAATAGATCGGAGCACGGGCAGCCTCGTTAAGATAAACGGGATAAGACTTGATTTGGGAGGGATCGCTAAGGGGTGGGCGGTCGACCAAATTTTTGACCAATTGAGACATTTAAGTGAGCAAGCGGAGATTTGTGTCAATGCAGGGGGAGATCTGCGACTAGTAACCCCATCTGAAGGAAAACCCTGGTTTATCAAGGTGGAAAACCCTTTGGAGAAGGGCGAAAACCTTCTAAGTTTGAGGTTAAATTGCGGGGCGGTAGCCACTTCGAATGTACTAAAGCGACGTTGGAAACATGAAGGTAAGTGGCAACATCACCTAATTGATCCTCGTACGGGATCTCCTAGTCAGAGCACGGTTGTGGCCGCTACGGTAGTAGCTAGTACGACGGTGGAAGCTGAAGTCTGGGCTAAAACTTTATGCATTTTAGGCATTGAGAAGGGGGTGGAGTTTTTGCGCAGACGAGCGAATTTAGGCGCATTGGTTCTTTCATATGAAGGTCAAGTAATAATAAACGAGAAGATGAGGGGGGTTATAGATGCTGGAATATCTGGACCTGCATCTTCTATCCGTTTTTAAAGTGAATTTTTGGAATCTCTCTCGAGCTACGGGGATTGTTGCTTATCTGTTTTTGTTGCTCGCAATAGTTTCTGGCCTGCTGTCAAAAACAAAGATACTGCTTTCTGTAGGTTTTGCCTCCATTTTTTCGGATGTACATCGTAAAAGCGCCTGCGCAAGTTTTTATTTTGTTATATTTCATGCCTTAATTTTAAGTTATGATGATTACATAAAGTTAACGCTGATTGATTTGTTTATACCTTTCCAGTCAACGTATCAGTCTATTAATATGAGCATGGGTATCTTGGCCTTTTATGGGATCATACTTGTGATAGGAAGTATGTTTTTTCTTGGGGGCAGGGTCTTTGGCTATTGGCACTTTTTAACCTATCCAGTGTATTTTCTGGCGCTATGGCATGGGATAAATATTGGGACAGATAGTCCCGCCGAGTGGATGCAAATGATATACTGGAGTACAGGAAGTCTAATTGTTATTGCTTCTATATACAGGATTATTGTGAGCATTAAGGGATTTTATAGAAGCATTGAAACTTAATTAGCATATTTTCCCAACTTTCAGGGCGAATTCTGAGAAGTTATTTCTAAATAAAGGAGGACAACGGTGCGGATATTGCTTGTGGAAGACGATGCACACTTGGGAGAAATAATTGTTCGTGGTTTACGTGAGGAAGGTTATCAGATTGATCGTGCGGTGGATGGGAACGAAGCAGAGCTTTTTCATCTTACTCGTACTTATGGAGTGATTGTTTTAGATCGCATGTTACCGGATATGCGGGGTGAAGAGTTGTTGCAAAAATGGAGGCTGAAAAACTGTAATACGCCTGTACTTATGCTAACAGCCTTGGATGCTGTTTCCGACCGGGTAACATGCCTAAAAGCGGGAGCGGATGATTACCTTGGCAAGCCCTTTGCCTTTGATGAATTATTAGCTAGAATTGAAGCTTTGCAACGACGTGGAAGCCTTAACACTACCTCTGTCCTTAAAGCTGGAAACTTGGAACTCAACCCTCAGACCAGGCTTCTTACAGTCCTAGAGCGTTCGGTAATGTTGAACAAACTAGAATATGATCTGATGGATATTTTCTTACGTCATCCGGGCCAGATACTGGGTAAGGAGACTCTGGCAGAACAGTGTTGGAAAGAACCCTGGGATGCATCCGATAACACGATTGAAGCACAGATTAAAAATCTTCGAAAAAAACTAAGGTTAATTGACAATCGCGTATGGCTAAAAACCATGCGCGGTGTGGGCTATCGTTTGGAGGTTGAATGATTGCGCCTTTGGCAAAACAGCTTACCGTTACGTCTTGCGGTGATAACTGGCACCGTATTTATCACAGTACTTTTCACGGCCCTAATTGCTTCCTATGTAACGACTGATTACTTACTGAAAAGCGGTGTAGACTCAGCCCTAACATCCCTAGCCCGATCGACTGCAGCTGGTTGGCCCAACAAAGATCGGTCACAAGATTTATTGGTAGGGAAAGGCGAGGAGCATAGGTCATACATACAAGTGATAGATCGCCAGGGCAGGTTAGTCTATACATCTAATCAAGAGGTGCTTCCTATGGAAGGGGATTTGTTACAACAGGCTTTTCATGGAGAAGAAATTTTCACTGATGCAGTTGGACACAACGGACATTTTGCTGCTTCATCCCTACCGGAGTGGGTGCGCCCTTTTTGGCCAGAAAAGGGAGGGGTACGCATTATATATTTCCCTTTGTCAGAGGGAAAAGACGGAGATTATGTAATTCAAGTCGGATTGCCTGTAACAGAAAATGCAAAAATACTGTTTAACTTACGAAAAATATTGCTCGCCATGTCTTTGGGAGCTGTAATAGTTGTGGTTGCCATTTCTGCCTATCTTGTGTGGAGTACCTTTAAACCGTTACGCAAAATTATTGCTGTGGCAAAGGAAATCGATGGTAGCACGTTAACTTCCAGGATAGAGGTTCCGGTTAGGGATGTCACACTAAACCATCTGGTGGAGGTATTAAATGCGATGCTAAAACGCCTGGAAACGGCCTTTGTAACCCAGACTAGGTTCGTTAATGATGCTGCCCACGATTTACGCACTCCATTAAGCGCCCTTCGTTCCGAGTTGGAAATAACACTGCGCCAACAACGAAGTGAAAAGGAGTATATTCAGGCTCTAAAGGGATGTTTAACGGAGGCAGAATACATGGGCTCTTTGACAGACAATCTTCTTGCTTTGGCTAGGTTTGACAGCGGATTGAGAATGGAGATAGAACAAAAAATTTCCTTGGGACCCTTGCTGCAAAGGGTGAACTGCGAATTAGGGGAATTAGCAGAACAAAACCAAATCTCGGTAATTATGAACTTGGAAAAAGACTTACGGATAGACTGTGACCAATTGGCAATAGAACGGTTGTTGAGAAATCTTTTGCATAACGGGATTCGCTATACACCGGCCGGGGGGCTAATAGAATTGCTTATACGGGACAGAAGTGATTTGGGAGGTCGTGGAGGTGTGGAAATAACGATCAGAGACACAGGTATCGGCATCAGCTCCCAGGATTTGCCCTATATTTTTGAGCGATTTTACAGGTCGGATGGCGCCCGCAGGCGTGACGGAGGAGGGAGTGGATTAGGGTTATCTATTTGTCAGTCTATTGTTAAGAACCACGGAGGGGCAATAGATATTCAAAGTGAGCGAGGAAGAGGGACAAGTGTTACCATCTGGTTGCCTTACAGTTTTTAAAAGCAATTAAATATTTAGAAGGCTGAGTATTTTTTATTTTATTGGTTAAATGTTATTCGACAAAGTTAGTCTACTAAGCTAAAACGGAAACTAGACCTAGCAGTGAGAAATCTCTTCAGGGTCTAGTTTTCGCGTTTTGGGGAAATGCGCTCAATTTGGTCTGATTATACAGCTATGAAGTTATTTTTAAGATAATCCTTTATGGTTATAGTAATTGGAGTGCCATCAGTGACAAGTTCTTTGAATACAGGTCAGCTATAGCCAATAGATAGAAAGACAGGCTTATTTTCCTGCCTTGCCTCATCAAAGGCTTCCTGACTCCATGGGTACCAGTTAACTGGGTTGTATGCATGTTGCAATAAGTATGGAGATTTTTCAGTAATCAGTCTATTGGCTTTATTAGTTGACTTCATAGGGCATCACCTCCCTTTAGAAATAAATTTAATTTTTAGTTTTGTTATTTACCATTAAACTATTATTTGAAATAACTCAGTTTACTATTCAAGGGTTAAAATCTTGGAATTTATGGTCATTGGCTTATTGCTGTAACTTTACAATTTAACTAACAGTGTGCAGGAGCCTCGCTGATTTAGCTGATTTATTAGAACTGTGGATTTCTGACAACTAGATGATAGTGACTGTTAATCCCATATTCAGCTTTTCTTGCCTTCAACTATGACTATACCGCAAGCTTTCAGTTCATTCATTACCCATACAAAGGTTCTCTTGGGTATCCCTGTTAAGCTAATGAGTTTTGCTGTGGTATATGGAGTTTTCTTCTGAGTAGGTACATAACATATCTGAGCCATTATTCAAGTAACACCCTAGAAATCATGTAGGGATCGGATTAACTTTGTGACAATACAAAAAGAAACCCAGAGTATTTTCCTCTGTCCGACCAGAGCCTTACCGTGGGTTTTCGATATTTCTTTTATTACGATTTAACAATCCACATCAGTTTTTATTGGAAATATATTGAGCTTCTCCCGATTTATTGACACACCCAACAAACTCCCTGTGGCGATGATGTTATATTCGGGAGCCTTCTCAAATAACCACTAAAATAAATGTAATTGTAATATTAAATTTTATCTGGGTTAGAATAGATTTAGAGTTTTAAAAAACAATTATAGGGAGTGAAGCAGATGAGTCCTGACAATGTAAATAAAGCAAAGAATAATCAAATTAATTCCCTATGAAGTATTATCGGTTGCTGCCGATGCTTCTGAGATACCCAATGGTGTGAAACTTATAAATGCTCCATTAGTATGGGAAAAGAGTGAAAAGGGTAAGGACATTGTAATCGCTGTATTAGATACAGGATGCCAACCTGATCATATCGATTTAAAAGATCGTATTATTGGCGGACGTAATTTCACCACAGATTATAATAGTGATCCTAATAATTTTTCCGATAATAAGGGACATGGTACTCATGTAGCGGGAACCATTGCGGCTTCGGAAAACAATACAGGTGTTTTAGGGGTAGCGCCATTAGCTAAGCTACTTATTGTAAAAGTTCTTGCAGGTAATGGATCGGGGGCATATGAGTGGATTATAAATGGGATTAATTATGCGGTAAACTGGAGAGGACGAAATGGAGAAAAAGTACGAGTAATCTCGATGTCTTTGGGAGGACCTCAAGATGTTCCAGAACTCCATGAGGCTATAAAAAATGCAGTAAATAACGATATATTAGTTGTTTGTGCTGCTGGGAATAATGGAGATTGTAGCAACCAATCATAGGAGTTAGAATACCCAGGATCCTATCCAGAAGTCGTAGAAGTTGGGGCGACTGATTTTAATAAGAAAATAAGCTGTTTCAGTAATTCAAATAAGAATGTAGATTTGGTTGCACCAGGGGATGGAATTTTATCAACCTATATAGATGGAGGATATGCAACATTGAGAGGGACTTCAATGGCAACTCCACACGTTTCGGGAGGATCAGCATTAATTATTAAACAATGTGAGAAGGATTTTGAAAGAACATTATCGGAAGATGAAATTTATGCTCAATTAATAAAGAGAACATTTGCCCTTGGTAATCCAAAGAGTCTGGAAGGTAATGGCTTGTTAGATTTAGCAAGAGAATAAAAAATACTCATTCTTATTTTTTAATCTGCAACTAAGAGAGAATGAAAGGGGGGTATAACGAAACAAGATTAGTTCGCCCCCCTCTATGTGTCTGTGGTTACCCCATTATAACCACAAACTTATTTATCCTTATCTTCTAAGGGAGGAAAAGTAATGAATTTACAGAGTGATTCGTTAATGCCGAATGAGGATTTAAATTTTAGAGCAAAACTAGAAATAAGTATAAATGAGAAATTAAAGGTTCTAAGAGAGAATCAAGAAAAAATCGTTCGTAATAAGAGAGCTTATTATGATGCAGAAAAAAATCATCAAGATATAATTCAATATTATCAAAATATTGATTTTCACAATTCTAATGGCAAAGAGTTATTTAAATTACTTCACAATTTACTTGAAGTAACTCATCACAATCAATTCAGTTATGCTCAAAGTGGAGATCACTTAGAAACTTGGGTTGACTTACATCCATATCGTAAGTATAAAAGCCTGTACTCAGGAAAGCAAGCGGACCCTGAGATGGTGATTCGAAGTGAACTTGAAAATCTTACTGTTTCTAATATAGTTCCTGGTCAAAATGGAGAATCATTAAACATTGAACATGTAATACCTCAATCATGGTTCTCGAAGAAAGAACCAATGCGAGGAGATATGCACCATTTATTTTATTGTGAAATTAATTGTAACTCTTTTAGGGGAAATAAACAGTATCATAATTTTCCTGACTACAAACCAGAAGTAGAGTGAGCAAAGAGAAAGAAAAGTGTGGTATGGGTGAACCAAAGAAGTTTGAGCCTGAATATGGAAAAGGTATGGTAGCAAGGGCTAGCCTTTATTTTCTCTTACGTTATCCTGATAGAATTTTGCCTGAACATGAAAAGGAAATTGATATACCCTTACTTCTTAAGTGGCATACTGAATTTCCACCTACTTCTAAATATGAAAAGCATCGTAACCAAGCTATTTTTGAATTACAGGGAAATAGAAATCCTTTAATCGATTTCCCAGAGTACGGGTCTAAAATCAACTTTAGTTTAATAAATTTACTTCAGTAATGGGGAGTACCTTGTCTGTCTCAATTAATTAGGTTGTCTGGGGGGAGAAGGTGGTTTCCGTTTCTCTTGCCCTTGTTCGGGCACCTTAGCATTGCTAAGGTAGGCGCTCGCAAGGCTCCCGTTCTCTTAATGGATAGATAATACTAATTCCCAGCGACATTTATAAGACCCGTAAACCCTTATATAGCAAGACTTGTGTGTCTTATAAATTCTTAATTTAATCCAAGCTCTAAATTGCCTCTTTGTATATAAACAACATATATACAAAGATTAAGGAAAAAGATGCCGTGATTTATATCACGGTACTGATATTATGGTCAATTAACTCCAACTCTAGCCTGAGAATTTAGATATTCCTGTGAGGAAGAACAAAGCGATAGGCCTCTGGATGTTTCTGATGGCCACCGCTGTCTGCAGGACATTTTCCTTTTTTGGAATAGCCGTCATAGAACATTTCATGGCATTTAATGCAGAATTCCCAACCGGTTTGCGCGGTCGGGGTGCCAGGGACATTGTGCGGTAGAACAAAGCGGAAAGCGTCTGGATGGTTTTGGTGACCACCACCGTCTGCAGGGCACTTTCCTTTGTCCGGATAGCCGTTGTAGAACATTCCATTGCACTTGGTACAAGAGAGTTTGTAGTTTTACCCATTCCATCAAATCCATCCTGAATCGCTCCCTTAGTAACTTTACTCTTCCTATAATAACCACTTAATAAAAGATATTGCAAGATGTTGGTTCAATTTATCGAGAGT
>JAJZSC010000025.1 GCA_021849995.1 Bacillota bacterium
GGTATGACAGAATCAAGTACTATCATTGTGACTGATGTTGGGCAGCATCAAATGTGGGCATCTCAGTTTTATAAATTTAAACGTCCCCGTACTTTTCTTACATCTGGGGGACTGGGTACTATGGGATACGGCTTACCGGCTGCTTTAGGGGCCCAAGTGGGGAAACGGGAAGAAATGGTTGTCTTATTCACGGGCGATGGCGGCTTTATGATGAACTGTCAGGAACTGGCGGTAATTTCAGAGTACAACCTACCCATAAAAGTGCTCATTATTAATAATGGGATGCTTGGTATGGTGGCTCAATGGCAGCGCATGTTCTATAACCACAACTATTCACATTCTGTTCTAAAAGACAGGACTGATTTTGTTAAATTGGCTGAGGCTATGGGAGTTAGCGGGATGAGGGTAACCGACCCTGCTGAACTGCAGAAGGTCTTAGATGAAGTTCTTGCCATGCCTGGGCCGGTAGTAGTGGATATCCGGATTCCTTTTGATGAAGATGTTCTTCCGATGGTTCCAGCTGGTGCCCGTTTGGATCAAATGATCATGGGAGGTTAGTTTTATGAAGCACACATTGGCTGTATTGGTAGATAACAAACCCGGTGTTTTGACCCATATTTCAGGCTTGATTAGTCGAAGAGCTTTTAATATTGAAAGTATAGCCGCCAGCTATACAGAAGAGGATGATACGACTCGGATTACAGTTGTGGTATCTGCTGATGACGAAATAGAATTAGAGCAAGTAGTAAACCAATTGTCCAAGTTGATTGACGTAATCAAGATTTGCAACTTAACCGCAGTAGATTCTATTGAACGGGAGTTGGCAATGATAAAGGTGCAGGCCAGTCCAAAAACTCGTTCAAATATTGTTGACATTGTAGATATCTTCAGGGCTAAAATTGTAGATGTAAACAGAGAGACTATGGTAATAGAGCTAACAGGTGAAGATACTAAAATAGACGCTATCTGTGAGGTCTTGAAAGACTACGGAATAATTGAGATTGCGAGGACAGGTAAGATTGCACTCTCAAGAGGTCCGATTCCAGCCAAGGATTTATAGAAAATTATAAAAAGCTGTGAGCCGACCAAGCTTACAGCTTTTTATTTGATGGAATTAATTTGTTTCTACTTAGCTGAACTGTGCATTGTTCCTGAGATTCTGGAGGAAAAACTTCTGACTTGTCGAATTTTTATTGAGAATTGATTAGTGGTTAAAGGAGAGGCCAAGTTTATGAAGAGTAAATTTAGTTTAGTCTATTTACTGTTATTGTTTTTTACACTTCTTGTTTTGAGTGGCTGTGGAATCAAATCGGTTACTAAAGATCAAAATAAAATTGGGTCAGAAAAAGAACAGAGCTCAAGTATAACTCAATTGTCTGAGCCGATAGAAAAAAAACCTATAACAACTCAGCCCGTTAGGCAGGAGACACAAGTAATTTTTCCGGAAAACCCTAAAATTACCGCTATTCCGGTGCTTTATTATCATTCTATAGCAGTTGAAAAGGGAAATGAGCTTAGAATACCACCAGATCAATTCGAGTCTCAAATGAATTATTTGCATTCTAATGGTTATAGTACAATTTCTATGGATCAATTTTATGAGTTTATGAATGGAACCAAACGGTTGCCAGACAAACCTATCTTAATCACATTTGACGACGGATATCAGGACAACTACAGTAATGCCTATCCAATTTTAAAAAAGTATGGGTTTACTGCGACCGTCTTCATGGTTAGTAATTTTGTAAATGGATCAGGTTTTATGAATAGTACTGAGTTGAAAGAACTTATCGCAAATGGATGGAACATTGAAGGGCATACTGCGAATCATCTGGATCTCTCAACCTTAACGGGAGCCTCTATGTCACCGGAGATATCTGAAGCCAAAAATAAGTTGGAGCAAATAACCGGTAAAGAAGTTAAGTATTTTGCATATCCTTACGGAAAGTATAATGACGAAATTATCAAGAGTTTGAAATTAGCAGGCTATAAAATGGCCTTTTCAACTGAGCGCGGATGGGCCAAGGATGGTAGAAATATTATGCTTGTTAATCGTGTCTATTGTTATACGGATATGGGCATGAATGAATTTGTCCGTCGTCTTCAAAATCCTAGTTACTAAGGCATTAAGAACTATATAAGTATTAAGAACCATACAATTTAATTTAAAGTATTTTTACTTTAATTAATCTCAACGGTCTTGCTTTACTTAGCAAGGCTTTTTTATCGAAAAGTTTTATTCAGTAAATGAGGACAACTCACACAAATAGCCAAAATTCATATCCTGTAATGTAACCAGATATTACCAATCAGAAACGAGTTCTCTCAAATTTAGAGGTTTTGTAAAGGAGGTAACTAACATGGCATTCGGTGCAGGTGGAGTTTGTGGTCCTGGATGGGGAGTAGGTATTGCAATAGTTGTAGTTATTATTCTCTTGCTTATTGCTATGGGAATTGTATTCTAAAGTTTGATTAAAATACTCGACTAATATGTTGGGGGGATAAGAATGTACGGTTATTGTGGCTACGGATATGGCGGATTTGGAATTGGCGCAGGTATTATAGCGATCGCAATTCTCATTCTGATTGCATTAGGAGTAATCTTCTAAGACCAAAACTTCTGCAAACCAGAGGCTGTCTCAAAACGAGATAGCCTCTTCTTGATTATTTAAGGTCTGTGTTGCCATGTCGACACAAACCTTAAATGTATGGTGTAATGCCTAAGTGTATTAGTCACTCTCAATGGCATTAAAGCCGGTCACATGTCTTTTCCAGCCATAGGACATTTGACACTAGCGAAGACATGTCATCGCTGTTCCGTCGTTCATGGCGTATGCAGCACAAGCAAAGAATTTTCTTCGCTTGTTCTGTCGTTTGCTATAAAACTAGCAAGTTTTTTGAAAGAGTCGTAATGACTACGACTCTTTCTTTTGGTGTTTGGCACCTAGGCCAGGAACTTGCCAACTCCTGTATTTGTTTTTTCTTAAAGAAAAAGAATATTAAAGAGAGCGAGATAGAGAAATATTAGAAAAAATTAACAAATAAGGACTACCACCACCAGCGGCGCCGCCAACCCCAGAATGGGAAGCCCCAGAATGGAAAGCCCCAACGAAAGAAACCCCATGGCCACCAATGCATACAGAAACCCCCTTACTTTTGAGTTCTATAAGAGTGAGCAATTAACTAATATTAGATTATGCAACAAATAGAAATGTTGCTATAAATTGGCAAATATATTCAAATTACTTTTGTGGTGTATAGATGAAAAAGACGAAAGTTAGAATAATCTTAGCTAAGACTAAATTCTAATTAGTCGGAAATACTAGGTTAAAGGTCATTAAGGGAAGGAGGGGGGGCTTTTGAGTTTTGTACAAATGTTACTGTTAGAAGGGTTATTGATTATCATTGCCGGAGTCATCCTCTTCAGTGGAATATGGGGAGCTGTTGGTTCTGCAGGAATACTGAGTCTATTAAATCTATCGGCCAATGAATCAGTCGAGTTCTGGAGATGGGAGATCCCTCTACTTGCAGGAACGGCTGTTTGGGTAATCGTACTTGTTGTAATAAGTCGTAAAGCCCGTGAAAGCAACTTAATTACTAGTGTACTAGGGGGAGTAGCTAGTTTGGTTGTGTTCGGAGCATTTATAACTCCTGTTTTGGCAATTATTATTTGGGCTTTAGTAGTTGGAGTGGGGCTAATTCCCCGATTTAAAAGAGTTCAAGTTTTTTGGGGGATTGCTCCTGTCTTGTGGAGGTTTATACTCGGGGTGGGGTTCATTATCTATGGTAATGTTCTAACATTATAAAGCAAAATAGACAGAGCTCCGGCTCTGATATTTTGTGTTGTTGGCACTTGAACCTCTGTAGCGAATTTGCTATTCTAATCATAAGTATACACTGTCAGGCGAATTGCTGGGCTCCACGCGAGCAACGGAAAGAACAACATCCGTGGGACTTCCTGAATCGGAAGTCCTTTTTTGCATCATTTGAAGTATGTATATTCTCTTTAGGTGTCATAAGAGGCAACTAGGCAGTCACCTGTGCCAGACAATTTTCTCTATACGATTGGGGAGATTTTATTGAAAGATAAAGAACGGGTTGCAGCAATTTCCGTACTATCCAATACCACATTGACAGTTAGTAAAGTAGGAGTTGGGTTGTTGACCGGATCGGTAAGTATAGTATCTGAAGGGATCCATTCAGGTATTGACCTGATAGCCGCAATTATTGCGTTGTTCGCTGTCCGGCAATCCGGAAAACCGGCCGATGAGCGTCACTCCTTTGGGCATGGGAAAATCGAGAATGTATCAGGTACAATAGAAGCTTTGCTTATATTCATTGCCGGTGTCTGGATAATTATCGAAGCTATTCACAAGTTTACTTCTGGTGTGTCTGTCGAAAAGGTTGAAATAGGTATGATCGTAATGGCACTTTCAGCCTTAGTAAACTTCTTCGTATCTAATTTACTTATGAAAGTAGCCCGCAAAACTGATTCGATAGCCCTTGAGGCTGATGCCCTGCATTTGCGCACTGATGTTTATACATCAGTGGGTGTTTTTATGGGACTGGCTTTAATGGCGATAACCGGATGGTCCTTCTTCGATCCATTAATTGCTATTGCCGTGGCGATCCTGATAATTAAAGCTTCTATCGACCTTACGAGGGAAGCATTTATGCCTCTAGTTGATGTAAGCATTCCAAAGCAAGAGTACGAGGTTATAATAGAAGTTCTTGATTCTTACTCAGAACACTTCGTAGAATTTCATGAGCTTAGGACTCGGCGCTCTGGATCTGAACGGCATATTGATTTGCATTTGGTAGTACCCAAGTTTAGCCCGATAATTAAAGTGCATCAACTTTGTGATCATATTGAAAGTGATATTAGGAGTAAGATTCCATACACGAATATTCTAATTCACGCCGAACCATGCGGAAGCCCTGAAGAGCCTTGTACTACAGGTACCGATCATAATCGATCCTGTAAGAATTGCTCCAATCGAAAAACATTTGTTAAACTGGGGAAAGAGCAGGATATTTAGCCATAAAAGTCGAAAGGGAGATAAAATTTTCAAAGGAGGCTTTCTATATTGGTTATCCTTATAATTTCTCTATTGTTTGCACTTCTAATATCAATTTTTGCTCTGCAGAATGCCGCACCAGTTACGATTAAATTCTTTTGGCTGCTAACTGAAGTTCCTTTAGTTTTAGTGATATTAGGTGCGGCCCTGGCTGGAGCTTTAATAGTTTTCTTGCTGGCAATCTGGCGTGAATTCAGATTAAGACATAAGGAAAGTTCTATTGAAACCATTCCTAAACCTGAGACTAAGACTGGCTGGGAGTCAGACACAGATCAGAAATCGCCGGATAATTAAACTTGGCTCTGTTCCAAAATACCACTGCACTATAAAGATTTGCTAACTATCTGCAGTTAAACCACCTTTATGCGAACAATAGCTTTAAACTTAGTTTTTTACCTTCTTGCAAGTCGTTTTCACGCTGTCATATAATGAATTAGTCTGGAGGGTATAAACGTGAAGCGATTATGGTTGGAACCCAGACCTTTATGGCAAGGTATTGGGAGAATAAGTGAAATAACAGGGGTATCCCCTATCGTCATTGATGTTTTGGCCCAGCGAGGTATAAGGGATATAGATAAAATAGTTAAGTTTTTAAGACCTTCACTGCTGGATGTACCATCCCCTTTTTTATTTCGGGATATGCGAGTTGCTGTAGAACGTTTGGCTAGTGCTCATACGCAAAAGGAAAAGGTCTTGATATATGGTGATTACGATGTTGATGGTGTCACAAGCACTACCTTATTATATAAAGTACTTATAGATCTCGGCTTCCAGGCAGTAGCTTATATCCCTCATCGTCAGGAGGAAGGGTATGGCTTGCATCAAGAGGTAATTGAAAAAGCTCATAAGGCTGGGGTCAAAGTTATTGTCACAGTAGATTGTGGAATAACGGCTAGCGCAGAAGTAGATAGGGCCAGGGAGCTGGAAATTGACATAATAGTAACGGATCATCATGAGCCTCCGGAAAACCTGCCGCAAGCCCTTGCGATAATTAACCCAAAAGCGGATGAAGGATATCCATTTAAAGAATTAGCTGGAGTTGGAGTCGCTTTTAAGCTTGCCCAAGCCTTGCTGCATACATTTGGCAATAATGAAGCAGGGATACAATCCGAGATTGAATTGCTTGATCTCGTCGCCTTAGGTACTATTGCAGACGTTGTCCCGCTTATAGAAGAAAACCGTATTTACGTATTTTACGGTCTAAAACAAATGCAAGACACTGGTCATGTTGGTTTAAGAGCTCTTTTAGAGGAATGTGGACTGGCGGATAAGACTGTAAAAGCAAGTCAAATTGCTTTTATGGTAGCACCTAGAATCAATGCTGCAGGTCGGATGGATAGTGCCCGTATGGGATTAGAACTACTATTATGTGGAGATATGGAAAAAGCAAGGGACCTTGCCAGAGCGCTTACCAAAGAGAATCTTTCCCGGCAAGAGACCGAGAAAGAGATACTTGCTGGCGCTATTGAACAAATCGAAAAGTCGGAACTTCCTAGAGTAATTGTTTTGTCATCTCCTGGTTGGCATCATGGGGTTATTGGTATAGTCGCCTCCCGTTTGGTTGAGCGATATTATCGACCAGTATTTCTAATATCTGAAGAGGATAGTGGTGCAAAAGGTTCCGCCAGAGGTATTCCAGGTTATCATATTTTGGAACAATTAAGGACCCAGGCTCATCTGCTCAATAAATTTGGCGGACACAAACAAGCTGCGGGTTTTTCACTCCCTGCTGAAAATATCTCATTGATGCGAGCAGGGCTCAACAAATTGGCTAATGAGCTGCCAGATAATCTATTTAGCGAAACACTTACTGTGGATAAGTTTTTAGAACTTAATCTGATCAATCAGGAGTTGCTTACTGAACTTGAATATCTGGCTCCTTATGGTTTTGGCAATTCCGGTCCGGTTTTTGCCGGGAGATCAATGCCAGTCGGGAATATTTTTGCGGTTGGGAAGGATGGATCCCACCTGAAAGTGGTTTTTAATAGTGATAGAACGTTGGAAGGAATGGCTTTCCGTCAAGGGGAGAGGTTACGTGAGCTAAGCGGGAACAAGCAGCTTGATGTCGTGTTTACTCTTGACTGGAACACATATCAAGGTAGAAAGGAGGTTCAGCTTCTCATAAAAGACCTTCAACCCTCGGCCAACTGGAAATCAGATAATACCAAAGAAGAGTTGACTAGTTCTCAAGCAGGCCTGGCCATGATCGAAGATAAAGCTATAGTTAAAGCTGTCAACGAAATATTAGGAGGCCTTGAAGAATGCGCAAATTCTAGTGAAGATGAATATTCTGATCTCGCTAAAGAGCTGCTCGAAATACAGGGGCATAGAATAAATAAATTGACACTGGCAGAGACTGTAAAGAATGTTGGGCTTGAAGAAATATGTGGCTATATCTCCAGGGAGGAACTTATTAAGACTTATCAATTATTGAGAGAACAGGCTAAGAAATCAAATACGTTTTATTGGACTCCAAGTGGAAAAAAGGATTGCCGTTCCCTGAAGATTTTCGAGGAACTTGGGATAATCCGATGTTTGGGTGGTACAGAACGGGTTGCCCTAGAATGGCAAAGATTAGACCGAAAACTCGATTTAGACTGTTCCCTAACTTTTAGAACTTCCAGAATTCTTTTTGAAAAAGTAAGAGAACTTAGTCATACAATGAGTGGATTATTCGATGAACATAGAAGGTTAAGCAGGGTGAGTAAAGAAAGGCAGGAAATTGCAAATGGACTTTAAAGAGCATATCCGGGTAATTGAAGGTTTTCCTAAGCCAGGTATCTCCTTTAAGGATATTACGACAGTGCTAAAAAACGGAGAGGTATATAAGGCAGCTATAGATTCAATTACTGAACAAGTGCGTACCTGGCAGCCGGATGTAATTATTGGTCCTGAAGCGAGAGGATTCCTGCTGGGAGCACCGGTGGCCTATGCCTTGGGGGCTGGTTTTGTACCAGTTCGCAAACAGGGTAAGCTTCCTGCAGAGACCATCAAAGAAACTTACGAACTTGAATATGGCTTAGATACACTAGAAGTACATGCTGACGCAATTCAGCCCGGACAGAGAGTAGCAATAGTAGATGATCTGTTAGCAACAGGTGGAACAATGCTGGCTACAGCCAATCTTGTTAATAAAATTGGGGCACAAGTTGTCGGTCTAGCTTTTCTGATTGAGCTGACTTTTCTTGAAGGTAAAAACAAAATCATAGAGTATCCTATGTTTTCATTAGTTAAATATTAATCTGCAAATTAAATTCATCCTAATTTAGCTCCAGATATATCCTTATTTATGAAGTAATTATTAGTAAGTTTTCTAGATAGAGGGGAGCCCGATAATGTCTTTCGCTGAGTTGCTTGAAAAACTGCAAAGGAATATATCCCAGGCCCATTTAGATGTTGTTCAAAAAGCTTATAATTTTGCTGAGAACGCTCACAAAGGGCAGCATCGGAACTCTGGCGAGGACTATATCCAGCATCCTTTGGAAGTCGCTAAGATCCTTTTAGAGCTGGAAATGGATGAGACAACTATAGCTGCTGCTCTTTTACATGATGTTGTTGAGGATACCCGTTTTACTATTACAGATATAGAAAAGGAATTTGGTTCGGAAATAGCTTTATTAGTTGATGGAGTTACAAAACTTGGGCGTATTGAATACAAAAGCAAGATGGAGCAGCAGGTTGAAAATTTACGAAAAATGTTTATGGCGATGGCTAGAGACATCAGAGTTATTTTAATTAAACTGGCTGACCGTCTTCACAATATGCGAACCCTAAAGTACCACTCAGAGGAAAAACAACGTGAAATAGCTCAGGAAACATTAGAAATATTTGCACCTTTGGCTAACCGCTTAGGAATTTTCCGGATTAAGTGGGAACTTGAAGATCTTTCTTTTCGTTATCTTAAACAGCAAGAGTATTATGATCTGGTAGAAGGCATCGCTTTAAAAAGAAGAGAACGTGAGGCTCAAATAAGTGATGTAATCAGTCAGTTGCGTCAGAGATTAGATGAGGTTGGGATTAAGGCCGATATTGCAGGAAGACCTAAGCATCTTTATAGCATTTACAGAAAAATGATAAACCAGGAGAAAAGTCTAAGTGAAATTTATGACTTAACCGCTATCCGGGTGATAGTAGATTCTGTTAATGATTGCTATGGAGCTTTAGGAATAATTCATACACTATGGAAGCCCTTACCAGGGCGTTTTAAAGATTATATAGCAATGCCCAAACCGAATATGTACCAGTCTCTCCATACGACGTTGATCGGGGCTCATGGCGAGCCGTTTGAGATTCAGATACGTACCTGGGAAATGCACCGTACGGCTGAATATGGTATTGCTGCTCACTGGAAGTACAAGGAAGGAAAAACGTCCGGTGCCAACTTTGAGCAAAAACTTTCCTGGCTTCGACAATTGCTTGAATGGCAAACTGAGTCAAGAGATGCTGGGGAGTTTATGGAGTCCCTAAAAATTGATTTGTTTGACGATACTGTTTTTGTTTTTACACCAAAGGGTGATGTTGTAGAATTGCCTGCTGGGTCATCTCCAATAGATTTCGCTTACAGGGTTCATACCGATGTCGGACATCGTTGTGTTGGAGCAAAAATAAATGGACGGATAGTCACACTTGATACCAAACTTACTAACGGCGATATCGTCGAGATTCTAACGTCCAAACAGGCTAACGGGCCCAGTCGCGATTGGGTCTGTCTTGTCAAGAAATCTCAGGCCAGGAATAGAATCCGTCAATGGTTTAAGAAAGAAAAACGTGAAGATAATATTACACGTGGCAAAGAGGGGATCGAGCGGGAAGTTAAAAAACTCGGTTTCGATCCGGCCGTTGCTCTAAAACCCGAACGATTACTGGCTATAGCCAAGAGCTTCAACTTCACAGGGGTGGAAGACCTCTATGCGGCTATGGGGGATGGAGCAGTCACTTATAACAAAATTCTTGGTAAGATTAATGATGAATTGAGTAAAGAAGAACGTGAGAATGCCAAGTTAGCTGCCTTCCAGCAAGGAGAAGCCAAACAAGCCGGTTCTTATGGTAAAGCATCGCATGGTATAAGGGTTAAAGGTGTTGATAATGTTCTCGTTCGATTTTCTCGCTGCTGTAATCCGTTACCTGGTGACGATATTGTTGGGTACATTACTCGTGGCAGGGGAGTCTCTATTCATCAAAGTACATGTGAAAACGTAATTGCCAGAACTCAAGAAGATTTGGATCGTTTAGTGGAAGTCGTATGGGCTGAGCAGATTAATGCTATCTATCCGGTAGATATCGAGATCTATGGGATCGATAGGGCTAGATTGGTGACAGATGTCATGAATGCTGTCTTGGATACTCGTACTCATATCCTAGGAATTAACGCCAGAGTGGGAAAAGACAGAGTAGCCCATATTCAGTTAAGTATAGAGATAAGAAACCTTGATCATCTAAACTTTGTAATTCAAAAAATTCGAAGGGTAAGGGATATCACATCTGTAGAAAGAGTCAATACAGGGGGAAAACAGTAAAGTGCGAAGTGTCGTTCAACGAGTAAAGAAAGCCTCGGTAACTGTCGATAACGAAATAGTTGGGCAAATCCAAGCAGGATTATTAGTCTTTTTGGGAGTCGGTCAGGATGATACGTTGGAAGATTTAACTTGGATGGTTGAAAAGATTACTGGACTCAGAATTTTTGAAGATCAAGAAGGTAAAATGAATCTCTCTATAGGGGATACTAGTGGTAAAATCCTCCTTGTGTCACAGTTTACCCTTTATGGAGATTGCCGTAAGGGAAAACGCCCGAGTTTTTCGAGTGCTGCCCCACCTGAAAAAGCAAAACTGCTTTTTGATCTGGCAGTTCAGCAAGTAAAAGACCGAGGAATCAGGGTAGAAACCGGAATTTTTCAAGCGGAAATGCAAGTCGAACTAATTAACGACGGACCGGTGACATTGCTTTTGGATAGTACAAAGAACTTTTAGTTGAAACCAAGTTGGGAATCTGCATACACACTTACCTCATTTAGAAACGGCAGCTTGCCAATCGACGGAAGCAACTAAAGTTCTAGCAGGATACTGTTAATTTTTAAGAATTTTAACTTAGGGGGTTGATCTAATGTTAGAGGTAAAACCTATGGGTACCATGGGAGCTAACTGTCATCTATATTATTGTAATGAGACTAAGAAGGCCGCACTTGTTGACCCTGGAGCGGAGGCTGATAGGATATTTCGTTGGGTGCAAGAAAAGGGTGTTAAAGTAGAGTATATTTTGCTTACCCATGGGCACCTCGATCATATAGGCGCAGTAGATGAACTCCGTGACCAATTAGGAGCACAAGTAGGAATACATTCGGGTGATTCAGCAATGCTGACAGATGCGAGAAAAAATATGTCAAGCTATTTTGGATCAGCTGTAGTTCTAAAACCTGCTGATATTTTGCTTCAGGACGGTCAGGTAATCATGGTTGGTAAGGAGAAAATAACCGTTCTCGCTACTCCAGGTCATTCTTTAGGGAGTGTTTGCTTTTTGACCGGAGACGGTCTAATCAGTGGAGATACTTTGTTTGCTGGCTCAATTGGCCGAACGGACTTCCCTGGAGGCTCGCTGAATGAGTTATTAAATGGAGTAACAAAAAAGTTGTTAGTATTGCCAGAGGAAACACGTGTTTATCCGGGTCATGGGGAAAACACCACTATAGGGAAGGAAAAACGGGAGAATCCGTTCCTAACATGAGAATTTTATTAACAAGTAATAGCATTTCAGGTCAGGTTTTAGAATCTGGCCTTTCCCTTATCAGAGCTTTTTTTCCAGAGGCTCAAGTATCAGTAGGTTTTCCTAGTGAAGGGATCCCGGATATTTCCTCGGACATCAATCCAGATATTGCTATGATTAAAGTTGATCGGGAATCCGGTAATTTTGTTGCTTATTGGCACGGGAGTTTAAAGAAGAAAAATGAACATACAGAACGCACAGATCATCCAGATCGCACAGAAGAGTTATCTGGGGCCGAAGAGGCTAGTATTTTGGGCGTTCCGGACATTGGCAAAGAAGACATCACTAAGATTTTGCTTAAACATATAGTGTTAAAGCTTTTAACGAAGATTACGGGAATCACACTTCCTTGGGGGATTCTGACAGGTATTCGTCCCACCAAGCTTATCCACAAAATGAATGATCTAGCTATAGACAAAAGTATTCGAGAAGCAGTGCTGAAGAATAAGTATGCAGTTAGTAATAGCAAGATAAAACTGCTCGAGGAAATTGCAGATATTCAGAAACCTTATCTGGATAAGCTAAAGCTTAAGCCGAACCTCGTTTCTGTTTATGTTGGAATTCCTTTTTGCCCATCAAGATGTAGTTATTGTTCATTTCCCGGTTTTCCGGCTACTGGGTCAAGAGATGGGCTGAAGAAATATTTAGAGTCTTTGAGTCAGGAAATTCATCTAGTTAGTGACGATCTAACTGCTCTAGGTTTAAGAGCTAACAATATTTACATTGGTGGTGGAACTCCGACAGTCCTTACCCCTCCAGAGTTAGGGAAGCTGTTAGATGAATTGGAGAACTTACCTCGATCAAAGGAAATAGAAGTTACTGTTGAGGCTGGTCGTCCTGACACTATAACTATAGAGAAATTGACTTTATTTAAAGCAAGAGGGGTAAACCGCTTAAGCATTAATCCACAGACCATGCAAGATAGGACTTTAAAACGGATTGGGCGTAATCACACAGCTCAAGAGATTATAGATATCTATAATTTAGCTAAAAATATGTCTGATTGGATAGTAAACATGGATTTAATATTAGGACTTCCAGGTGAAGACGTAAAGGATGTTGAGGACTCCCTGAATCAGGTCCGCCACTTAAACCCAGATAATCTTACTATTCATGTACTTGCCCTAAAGCGAGGGTCCAAAGAGAAAGAATCCGGGTATAAGCACACTGATACTTGGGAGATTAAACGAATGCAAGAAACCACAAGCAGCTTGACAAAAGAGTGGGGATTAAAACCATACTATCTTTACCGCCAGAAAGAAATGGCCGGGAATCTTGAAAATATCGGATACGCTTATGTAGGGACTGAATGCCATTATAATAT
Organism: Bacillota bacterium; assembly: GCA_021849995.1. GTDB lineage: Bacteria > Bacillota > Desulfitobacteriia > Desulfitobacteriales > Desulfitobacteriaceae > JAJZSC01. Next base: position 13,160 of record JAJZSC010000025.1, read on the forward strand.
CTCAATAATGGAAGAAAGACAAAGTATAGTCGGAATTGGAGCAGGAGCCTCAACAAAGATTGTTAATTTAAAGGATTTTTCGTTGAAAAATATACAACATTCTTATAATTGGGATGCTTATTGCACCAATTGGCGTGACCTTCATGAGGAAAGGGTAAATCTATTACAAAAGAATTTTGGTTTAAATATTAATTTCAGTTAAGTTTTCTATTGCAGTTCAAAATTTTTTGGGGTTCAAAATTTTTTAGGAATTAGATTTCCAAAAACGGTTGACAATAGTAAATAAGAATCGTATACTGTTAAAAAATGCAATATGTATAAGTGATGATGAGAAATAGTAGGTCATATGGATATGTTAAAGCGAGTCAGAGCTGGTGAAAGTCTGATATAAATTCCTTTGACTGAATGGGTCTCAGAGCTGCAATCCGAAAACTGTTTTTGGCTAGTAGGTGAGGCCGGGGGTTTCCCGTTAAAGAAACACAGATATCGAGAAGGAGACTTCTCCGCATCTGATTAAAGGTATCAGTATGTTAATGAGATTAAATTTATTCTTAACTTACATGCTGATACAAGCAAGGTGGCACCGCAGATAAGCTTTCTGTCCTTACATGGATGGGAAGTTTTTTTAATTTGGTGCTGCGGCAGAGTGGATTATTCCTATCCGTATCTGATTAGAGGCAGTGCCTTCATCAGCACCGGAATTTGATTAGAAAAAGTACGGGCGGTAGAAGGTCTGCAAAATAAGGTGGTACCACGGAAAAAACTTTCTGTCCTTTTAACAAGGATAGAAAGTTTTTTAGCTTTTCTGAAACTATTCTTTCGATAGTAAAGAAATCTTGAGGGTTATGGGGGTTGAGATATA
>JAJZSC010000489.1 GCA_021849995.1 Bacillota bacterium
CCGTAATAAATTCCAGCTAACATAATCAGACTCGTGGTCGGACTAAGTCCGAAACTAAAAGGCAAGAGCAAGGCCATTGCTGCCGAAGGCCCAAGGCCCGGCAAGATACCTGTAAGGGTTCCCATCAAGACACCCATAAAACACGCAAAAATGTTAACCAAAGTTAAACTCGTAGAGAAACCTTCCGCAAGACTTGCCAGTACTTCCATATTTTTATCCCCTTACTATAAGATAAAATAGTCAAGTAGTCCCTGAGGAAAAGGTACTTTAAACCAATAATAGAATATACCGTAGAGACAAAACACAAATATAAGACTGAGAAATACAGGTTTACGCCAACCTATAACACCAGAAACTTTAAACAGAACGAGAATGAAAATTAGCAGACCAATTAGCGCACCTAAAATTTCAAAAACGATGCCTGTAACAATAAAAGCCAGTACATAAGCCAATGTGGGCAGTTTTAGTTTTTCACCTTCTGATCTAGCCTCTTTTTGCTTAAGGTAAGAGATTAAAACAAATAATGAAATAATAAGCGCCAGGCTTCCTATCACCATTGGATACAGCCCTGGTCCTGGATCAGACAAAGAACCCCGAGGAATATTCCGGATTAACCACAGATATATAAGCGTTATTAGCAAAGGCAAAGAGTGAAGAATTCTACCCATACATTTACCCCCTGATTAAACTTAGTTATTTAACACGATAATGCTCTACCAAGTCCCAATCTAGTTCAAGTCCTAATCCCGGTGTATTAGGAGCCTCTATATAACCATCAGCCACTTGATGAACACAAGCAGGACCCACAAACAAATCAGATAAAAAGGTTTGCAAATAATGTTCGCGAGTAAAATACTCCATCATAGGTGCATTGGAAACAGCTGCTACAAGGGAAACGTGAATCTCTTGGACTGCATGTGTTACACAGGGCATGTTCCATGCCCGAGCTAATGCAGCAACTTTCATCCACTCGGAAATTCCACCAACCCTTGTCACATCTGGTTGGACAACATTTACCGCATTACTTGTAATAAGATCTTTAAAGCCATACTTGGTATATTCATTCTCACCAGCTGCTATAGGAATCGAGCTTTGTCTAGTTATCTGTACATAGCCATCAGTATCATCCGGTGCAAGCGGCTCCTCTAACCAGTAAACATTATACGGTTCCACCGCCCGAATGAATCTTAAAGCAGTGTTAACATCCCAGGCTTCATTTGCATCGACCAAAAGGTCTGTATCATCTCCAATAGCCTTACGCACCGCCTCGACCCGACGGGCGTCTTTCCTTACATCCCTCCCCACCTTCATTTTTACACTCTTAAACCCTCTATCTAGATAACTCTGCATTTCGTTCACTAGTACTCCAACATCATCACGTTCTGTGTAGAATCCTCCACTAGCATAAACTTTTATTTTATCTTGATACCCTCCTAATAACTTGTACACTGGAGTGGCAGTCTTCTTACCTACCAGGTCCCATAAGGCCATATCAACTCCGCTAATAGCCCGGACGGCTGCTCCCTTGCGACCATAACGGGTAGTACCTTGATACATACATTGCCAAAGTCGTTCAATAGAAAACGGATCTTGACCAACAATCATTGGTTTTAAACCCTTTTCAATAATATCGTTGATCACTATACTTTCACTACCGTAAGCTACTCCTAAACCTGTTAAAAAGCCTACCCCTGTTATCCCCTCATCAGTAAATATTTCGATAAGGATTACGTCCCTTCCAGCTATCTGTCTGGCAGCATCGTGAATCACCTCTTGGAAAGGACAAAATAATAGAGTAGTCTTGAGGTCAATGATTTTCATATACAGTTATACCCTCCTATTATGCATTTCTTAGTTCTTCTGATAGTAATCCATAATATATGCAAGGAGCGTGCCAACTTTCTGTGAAAAGAAGGTATTATCTAAACATGTGCTCTATTCATTATTTTCTGAAATATAATTTTAAAAGTATCCTTTATATCTAATTAGCTAAAAGAAAAGCCGTTTTAGATTGAAATGCTCTTCGATGAAATACCTTTTCAACTTGAAATGGTATTAACATTTTTTAATTTCCGCCATAAAGTAGTCTTACTAATACCCAATTGACGGGCAGCTTCCGCTCTGTTCCCTCCAGTCTTCTCTAATATTTTCAAGATCAATCTCAACTCTTCTTGATCTATTAAAGAATTGCTCTGTGACGAATCAGCAGGATTAAGCTGCAAATTATTACCTGACAACTCATCAAGAATATCTAACACATCAAAGTATGATATCTGGTCACCAGCTGTAGTAATAATCAATCGTTCTACAACATTTCTTAACTCACGAACATTTCCTGGCCAGTGGTAGTTTTGCAAAAGATTTAGACCTTCAGGCGAAACAACCGGCATTTTTCGATTAAATGCTTTGCAAAAATGTTTAATAAAATGGTTTACTAACAGTACAATGTCCTTGTTGCGATATAGTAACGGCGGCAACTCTAGATTAAGAATATTAATACGGTAGAAAAGATCTTCCCGGAACTGCCCATTTT
>JAJZSC010000490.1 GCA_021849995.1 Bacillota bacterium
TAGGAAATTTACCGATTGCTAAGTGGTTCACTTATTGGTGATCAAAGTGGCTCAGATATTCATGATCACGTGGCTCAAATATTCGTTGACATTCGGATGTTTTCTTCCCGCACGAGTCGAATGATATCAGCCTTAAAATCTTCATTGTAGCGCTTCGCATTATTATTCATTTTCAACGCCTCCCACAGCTTTATTTTATCCTAACTCAACTGTGTCCGGCAAATCGGGTATGGGTCTGTCAGTTCAGATAGGGGCTAAAAAGGTACGAGATTCCGAATACAAGGTGTTATTGAAGCATCAAGTATTTTTAACATGCCGGCGGACTCTTCCAGAACAATTTCTCTCCACCGTTTACCCGCTAAATTAAACCTTTGGCGCATAGTAGGGCTTGACGGAACCTTCTTTACACGTAAGGATTGGCTAAAAAAGATATCAGCTTGAAAAGGTTCAATGTGATCAATATCGCTTTTTCACTGACAAAGCAGGCCAACATAAGACTTTACGATATCGCCATGCAAAATAGTAGGGTCTGCAACCTGGGGGATAGCTGACCGATCCAGTCGCTTTTTTAGGGCAGTTTTTGCAAGGATTTGTCCAACAATGGAGAGTCCGCTATGTGTAACCAAATTCTCATTTATCTGTATAAGTCGGTATTTCATAGGCACCTCCCGGGTGAAGGCAATATAATTTGATTATGCCTCAATACCTTAATTATACACCATTTTTCTTTGATTTTTAAGCTTTTTGTTAAGCATGTTTCACGGATTCAGGGAGAAAGCAAATTCCTATCTTTTAAGATTTCTGAAAGTGTGCAAGCCGCAGGCGGGAGATGAATTCTCTTTACTGTAGTAGTGACACGAAAAAAATCCATAAAAATTTTTACTTTATGTCACAAAAGCCTCTTTTGAATTGTTATATTGATGGAGACAAAAACCAAAGGAGGTTTTTCTGTGTCAAAGAAAAAATTCTTATAAAAGCCAGCCATGCCGCAAACATAAGAAATGAGAAAAGGAGGCAGATAAGTGAACAATAAATCGAGAGTGTTCGGTCTGGTCTTGGTTCTGCTATTGATGGCAACCATGGTGTTTGCGCAAGAGTATAATATAAAAGGCGTAAACATCGAAGTAACTTCAGAGGTAAATGCAGAGCGGTTTGCAATTGCTAATGAATTGTATGGACAGGACATTACTATTGGTGAGTTGTTAGAAAAGGTGTTCCCAGAAGCTCTTGAATCTAGAAAAAGAAACCTCCCGCCTGATGTGTACGAAAAGTTAAATAGTGAGCCAATGGTTTGGGAAGCAGAAAACGACATTGCACCAACAAGTGAAGTAATCGGACATATCAGCTATATTTATAGCGGAAACCCGATAAACTTTAATTCAGGAAGCCGTGTTTGGTTGCCTACTCCCTGGACAACAGTTCCTTACATGTCAGCTCTCTCTACATTAACCCGTGAAGGTTCATTCCAAGCAGCGAGCTTTAGAGAAGGGTTCTGGGTGTATGAAATTAGTGCAGCAGGAACAAGGCCGAACCCACCTAGTGGTAGATATACAGTTACAGGCAATCATCAATGGCAGAACCGTAATGGTGGTATTGGTGCTACCGTGACGACTGACTGGGTTGATCAGAAGTAATAATAGAGCTCCTGCAAAACAGACATGGGGACGGTTCGAGCGACTGAGCATAGGTCGCGACATGTAGCGAGGAAAGACCCTCGCCAGGTAAAGACTAGCCATCAGCCTGTAGTTAGCCTTGGATCTGTTCTGGCGACAGAGCAGTTTAAGCGTAGGCAGACGAGCAAGCGGGCCGAAAACGAATCGCTGAAGCTTATTGAGCCCCGAAATCCCGAAATCGGGAGGGCAGATGCCTTGAACCGGGTAGAATGCAGCACTTGGTATATCGCTAAGGCAAGATATATTAAGCCTCCCCGGGGTCAGAGAGCTTGGCCCGCTTGGCAATGGCATGGCGCGGCAACTCAGGAGACCTTGCACCTATCCCTTGATAGGGGAGTATGGCCGTCAAGCGATACAAAGCAAGGGAGCCAAATGGGAAATGCAAGGAGTCGGATCACTGCGTAGTACCTAATGCTATTACCTGGCATAGTATTAGCAAGTAGCTATTATTCAACACTGTCGTTTTTGGGTGAGCATCGAGGTCCAACCCGTTCCTATTCAGGAAATAATGTGGGGATATCGATGACTGCTTATACCACAACTCCACAACAAACACACCATGCTACTACCTTTACAGTCGAATTGCACAGGCAAAATCTTATTGGTTCAACTTATATAGGGAATTCTGTTTTTCCAAGAAACGGTTATAAATCGAATACGTGGAGTAGTGTAGGTTCTGGTAACTACTTTTATTAGTTTATTAAGGCGCGCGATGGTGTCGTTGTAAGCAGTGATAATGTCCACTTATTTAGTAATTAATAGCTATTAGCCAAATGCGACATGCTGCACCAGCAAACCTCTTTTGGCAGACTTTCTGCGATTGAAGCGGAACAC
>JAJZSC010000491.1 GCA_021849995.1 Bacillota bacterium
CAAGGCAGGAATTTCTAAAAGCAAATTACAGAAGTTTGGAGGCAGGGCCGAGTGTTATCTAAATGACCCGGGTGTTATAGATAAGGCCGAGGAGTGGAGTCTTACCCGGTCTATGACTGCTTTCCGTCTGAATGCCGAAAATCTGAAAGATTCGATTATAGCTATCGGGAATGCACCTACTGCTCTCTTTGAGGTGCTGCGTTTAGCGGAGGAGGAGGCTTATCGCCCGGCTTTAATTATAGGCACCCCGGTGGGATTTGTTGGGGCAAAAGAATCAAAGGAATTATTATGGTCAAGACAAGAGATTCCCTCCATAACGATTAATGGTACCCGTGGTGGAAGCCCGATTGCAGCTACTATAGTTAATGCTTTATTACAGATAGCTTATAAGCTGTAGCTGAGAATATAATGTAGAGGGGGATCCGGCGTTGACTGAAGAGAATATATCTTTAGCCAAAACATTGATGATACAAGGAACTTCTTCAAGTGTTGGAAAGAGTGTTTTAGCGGCAGCGTTCTGCAGGATCTTTTATCAGGAAGGGTATTTCGTCAGCCCGTTTAAAGCCCAAAATATGGCTCTCAATTCCTTTGTGACTTCAAGTGGCGGGGAAATGGGCAGGGCCCAGGTTGTGCAGGCACAGGCGGCGGGAGTTTCGCCAGATGTTCGTATGAACCCGGTTCTGTTAAAGCCTACTGGGCAGATGGGCTCTCAAGTAATTGTCTTAGGAAAACCTCAAGGTACCCTGTCAGCCTTAAAGTATCATGGAGAATATCAAAGGAATACTTGGCCTATTGTTGAAAGTGCTTTAACTGAACTGCTTCGTGAAAATGAGATAGTCATTATTGAGGGCGCGGGAAGCCCGGCAGAAGTAAATCTAAAACAAAATGATATTGTAAATATGAAAGTGGCTTTGGAATTTAACGCGCCTGTAGTTTTAGTGGCGGACATCGATAGGGGCGGGGCCTTAGCCTCTGTTGTAGGAACTCTAGCATTACTTGAGCCTGAGGAGCGAGCTAGGGTCAAAGGGATAATCCTTAATAAGTTTCGTGGTGACATAAATCTTTTGAGACCGGCCCTTGACTTTTTAGAGCAGAAAACCGGAGTGCCTGTTTTAGGGGTAGTTCCATATTATACTGACTTTAATCTTCCGGAAGAAGACTCGGTAATTCTAGACAACTTAGTAAGTCTTGAACCCAAACAAGAGAAAGACCTCGCCGCTAAATTAGACATAGCTGTAATAAGATTACCTTATATATCCAATTTTACAGACTTTGATGCATTACGAGATGAAATGGATGTTCAAGTCCGTTACGTAAAAAGTGTAGCTGAACTTGGGAAGCCGGACCTCATAATAATACCTGGAAGTAAAAACACCTTGGCAGACCTTAAGTTCTTGCACGATACCGGGCTTTCAGGCATTCTTAGGAACCACTGGAGTGAATCAAAACCCTTAATTGGGATTTGTGGCGGATACCAGATGATGGGAAGAGTGGTAAGAGATCCTCTTAGAACAGAGTCCGATTTGGCAGAAGTCGAAGGTCTAGGAATTCTGCCGATGGAAACTGTGTTTTATCCGGATAAGCATACAGTCCAAAGCCACGGTATAGTTGTAGCAAAAGACGGGATTTTTGGAACTTGTTGTGGAGAAGCCGTAACAGGCTATGAGATTCATATGGGTCGATCAACTTTTGACCAAGGGTGTGAAGATTTGGCATTGTTTAAGCTCTCAATATCAGGTGACCATTATTTCGATGGATTACAACAAGGAAGTGCTTTTGGAACCTATCTGCATGGAATCTTTGATAATGATAACTTGAGGGAGGCCCTTTTAAGTCGGCTCTGGGAGAGACGCGGCAGGGAACGGTCGATAGTTGAAGGGTGTTCTCAAGCTGCAATTCGGGAGATGGCTTTTAATAAACTGGCGGACTTAGTGCGGAAGAGCATTGACATGGAGCAGGTCCGCGAAATAATGGGTCTATAGGGTTAAACATGAGTAGTATTAGCGCTGTTGTAATGACTCTAGCCTTTGTGCTTGATCAAATAGTCGGGGATCCTAAGTCATTGCCTCATCCGGTAGTTGGGATAGGACGAGTTATTAGTATTTTGGAGAGCCTGCTTAATTACGGATCGGCAGAGGCTAAACGTATCAAAGGAGTGCTGCTAGCGTTTTTGATTGTCGGTGGTAGTTGGTTTCTTACTTGGATAGTTGTAAAATACGCTTATTTTCTTAACAACTACTTTGGTATAGTCGTAGAAGTATATTTAATTTTTACTACACTTGCTGGCAAATCTCTTTTGGATGCTGGCAGAAATGTGTTAATTCCCTTAAAAGAGGGCGATCTTGAACAAGCTAGGGTACGTCTATCTTGGCTAGTTAGCAGAAATACTTCTTCACTCCCAGAAGGAGAAGTGGTTAGAGGTACGGTTGAAACAATTGCTGAAAACTTCGTAGATGGAATTTTAAGCCCATTAATTTATGCCTTTATAGGGGGAGCGCCTCTC
>JAJZSC010000026.1 GCA_021849995.1 Bacillota bacterium
TTCCGATCTAACTCCCCAAAGTGGTCATGTGGAGAGCCTCCATCACTTCATAAGAAGCCGATCTGGGCAGTATCCCCAGCTTGGCCCACACTTCCTTACGCTCCTCAGGTGCGTAAGCCTCCAACATTCTAATAGGTGTATCAAACATCCGGCTCAAATCGTCCATCAACACCAGGGCCACCTCTTTGGCCACCTGCAGAAATTCTTTACCTTCAGTATCCAGGCCGAATTTCTCAGCCAATTCCCAGACCCGTTGCTCTCCAACCAGCTTGATATTGGCCTTGCCTTCGGCCGCAGCTATTACAGCCATTATACACTCATGGGCGTGACGGCCATGAGCGGCCAATCCAGCTACCAAGGCTCGCAAAATATTGCCGATAACCATGGTATTCAGATCCTTGCCGCAAATTCCTCTAGGATTCTTGGAACTAATCCGACATGGTCCCCACTGACACATACGGCAGCATAGCCCCCTAAGACCAAAGCCGCACTGAGGCTGTTGGGCCTCAAACCGGTCGAGAAAGGTTTCTATCCCCAATTTATCGAGGTGTTGAATTATCTCTTTAGTTGCTCTGTTGGGAGTAAGCTCCAGCACATCTTCTTTCCCCGGCATTTCTGCATTTAATATAGAATATTGATATTTCACCGCCGTCTCCCCCCTTAATCAAATAAATTAGCCGACAAGTAACGTTCCCCCGTATCGGGTAAGATTACTACTATCTGTTTCCCTTTATTTTCAGGGCGTTGGGCAATTTCCAGGGCCGCATAAACCGCCGCCCCTGCCGAAATACCCACCAGCACCCCCTCCGACCGAGCCAAGGCCCTTGCGGTTTCATAGGCCTGGCCACTCTTAACCCGAAAAACCTCGTCGATAACTTCCACATTGACTATTTCAGGAATAAACCCGGCCCCGATACCTTGTATCTTATGGGGCCCAGCCAGCGCCCCGGATAGCACTGCAGATTCATCAGGCTCCACAGCCACCACCTGCACCTCCGGTTTCCTGGCCTTCAACACTTCACCGACCCCGGTCAAGGTTCCCCCGGTACCCACACCGGCAACGAAAATATCCACCTGACCGCCGGTATCCTCCCATATTTCCAAAGCCGTTGTCTTTCTATGTACCTCAGGATTAGCCGGATTAGCAAACTGTTGGGGTATAAAAGAATCGGGAATCTCTAAAGCCAGAGCCTCCGCCTTACGAATGGCTCCCTTCATCCCTTCTGCGCCCGGGGTTAAAACCATTTCCGCCCCATAGGCCTGGAACAGTTTACGCCGCTCCACACTCATGGTATCCGGCATGGTCAGAATCAACTTATATCCCTTAGCAGCCGCCACCAAGGCCAGGGCAATCCCCGTGTTGCCACTGGTAGGCTCGATAATCACCGCCCCCGGCTTCAACACCCCTTGCTCCTCCGCAACCGCAATCATATTCAACCCAATCCGGTCCTTCACACTCCCCCCCGGATTAAAACTCTCCAACTTAGCCAAAACCTCCGCCCCACCCCGGTTAACCTTCCCCAACCGCACCAAAGGCGTCCTACCAATCAGTTGTGTAATGCTCTCGTAAATCATCCTGCACCCTCCTAAATATAATACATATACCCCCTAGGCCGCCCGCACAAATCCGCAAAGGTGGTAGAAAATATAATCCCTTCCACTGTCGAATTGACCTCCTGCCATAAGGGATGGAAGAAACACCTGGTCTGCCGCTCACACCCCATTGGGCTGCTTATACAGGCCAAAGTCATCACTGGCCCGTCAGTTATCCGTAGCACTTCCCCCACCGTAATTTGATCCGGCCCTTTTGCTAAGTAATACCCCCCGGCATTTCCCCGTTTACTGCCCACCAAACCTGCCTTTTTCAAAGTCAGCAGAATCTGCTCCAGAAACTTCAAAGGTATCTCCTGGCTTTGGGCTATCTCCTGCATAGAGGTTACTTCCTGGCGGTGGTGATCCAAGGCCAACTGCAGCACGGCCCGTAGGGCATACTCCCCTTTTGCCGATATCTTCAATCTCCAGCACCTTCCCCATTAAGTCTATCAAGTTAGTAGAGTATATGCCCTTATTTTACAGGACGGTTTCCCGTCCTGTCAAGAAAAATTTTTACAATAACCAAGCAATTTAGTCGGAATTAACAATGAAAAAACTAAGCCAAAAGCCCGAAAAAACGATTAGCTTAATCACCGGTCGTCCCGGTCAATTAATCTTTTCGTAATAGTTTCATATAAATATTATATATATATATATTTATAATCACATTTAATCGGAATTTTCTTTTTTTAGGAAAGGAGGAAATAGTCGACATTTAACGAAATGCAAATACAAAACTTGCGATGAAAGTTCAAAAAAATTTACGATATAGTGATGAACTTATATTATCCGTGGTCTACTTCAGGTTCACCTTATGATTACGATGTTCAAAACTCCGCAACTCACGAATTCGGACATGCAGTAGGATTAGGTGATATAACTACATTTACTGAAGTTCAACAACAACATCAAGGTCAATGGAATCTAGTAACAATGTATAAATGGAGCACCTATGGTGATACTTTTAAAAGAACATTGCATCAAGATGATATTGACGGGTTTTTAGCTAGATATTAAAGGGAGGTACAATAATGAAAAAAGTATTATTGTTTATAATATTTGCGGGTTTATTAGTTACAGGATTAAATATTTTTTATACAAACTATTCTAACCAAACTGCGGAAATTACCACGATGACTATTTTGGGCTCCGAACCAAAATATAATTTAGAACAACTAACCAATGACTCTGAATTGGTTATTAGAGGTGTTGTAGAAAAGGTATCCGAGCCTAAATGGAATAATAAAGAAAATAATACACCAGAAAAATTAACCATGTTAGATGCTATTTATAAAGATGTTACTTTAAAGGTTAATGATGTATTGAAAGGTACTCCACCTGAAAAAAAATCTGTTAAAGTTAGAGTAATCGGCGGGAAGGTAGGTGATTTTACAGTTGTAAACGAAAATCAACCATTATTTACTCTCAAAGATGAGATTATCTTATTTTTGGCTAAAGATAATACTATGTTTAACAAAGAAAAGACTCAAGATCATTATATATTAGTTGGATCGACCCAAGGATTATACTCAATAACTGGAGAAAAAGCAAGTAATGTTCATGAAGAGTTAGACCTTGGTGAAATGAATAAAAAGATTCAGGAATATATACTTAACCCAAACCCAAGAAAAAATTAAAATATAATAGCATAAAAGGGGCTAGCTCAATTTGAGGCTAGCCCCTTTTAATTAGTATTCCTATTTAAATCCTAATCTCAAAAACCGTCCCCTCACCCTCCCGGCTTTCGGCGGTAATACTCCCACCATGGGCCTGAATGATAGTCCGGGCAATGGCCAACCCTAGACCCGTGCCAGCCACCTTACGGTTACGGGACTTCTCCACTTTATAGAATCTTTCGAAGATAAAAGGAAGTTCGTCAGCAGGAATCCCCTTGCCGGTATCGGCTATCTGAATTGCCACCCTGCTTTCTTCCTTGTAAGCCCTAATTTTAACCATACCCTCTCTGTCAGTATGGCGAAAAGCATTATCCAACAAGTTGGTGAATACCTGTTCCAGGCGGTCTTCATCCCCCTGAACCTCAGGTATATCTCCGGCTATCTCAGTTATTAATTCAATATTTTTCTCCCTAGCCAGGGTAGCAAACTTTCTCCCCGTCCGTTCCAACAAGCTGCATAATGTAACAGGCTCCATTTTGAGTTTAAAAGTTCCCGACTCCAGATGGGCCAAATCCAACAGGTCATTAACCAATCGCTGCATCCGGCTACTTTCATCAACCATAATCCCTACCATCTCGGCCCGGGCCGCCCTATCCTCGCCCAAACCTTCTAGTAAAGCCTCGCCATAACCCTTCATCAAGGTCAAAGGCGTCCGTAACTCATGGGAAACATTGGCCACAAAATCCCGACGCATGGTTTCCAGCTTCCGCTCCCTGGTAACGTCCTGCACCACAGCCACCGCCCCCCGGATTTCTCCGCCTTTTTCCCGCAAGGGTGCCATCCGTACCGCCAGGATTTTATCATTCAGTGAAACCTCTTGCTTTTGGATATCCCCTTCGGTAATAACCGAATTAAACATGTCTTTAATTTCCGGCACCGGACAGCAATCATTAAGCAACCGTCCGACAACCTCCTCCGCTTTGGCTCCCATCAGCTCCTGGGCAGGAGGATTGATCATAATAATGATGCCATCGGGATTAAAAGAGATTACCCCGTCTGTCATGCTGGACAAAATATTGTTTAACTGGTTCTTCTCAGTAGATAGATCCCGCAGAGTATTATCCAATTCAGAAGAAAGTACATTCAAGGTCTGTCCCAGAAGCCCAATTTCATCCTGGGTAGTAACCTCCACCTTCTCCTGGAAATTCCCCTGAATCATCTGGGCCGCCGCCCGGTTGATGGCCAACAACGGTCGGGAAATGGTCTTAGAAAGCACCAAGGCTAGGATGGTGGCCAACACCACCGCCCCAGCGGCCCCGGTAAACACCACGGTACGGATTTCATTGGCCGTTTCCGTCATGGGCTGCAAAGGAGCGTAAAGAAACACAGCCATATCAATCTCCTGCCCCTTGCGGACAGGTATGGCCACCGATAACATAGCCTGCTGAAAATGGGGATGACTACCTCTACTGACAACAATTTCACCCTTCTGGATACTTACCACCTCATCAGGGGTCAAATGCATCATAGCGCCCCGGCCCATACCCATTTTGGTACACATGCGGACTAAGCCTGAAGGCTCGGCAATCAGGATGGTGGCCTTGGCTTCCGCCGCAAAGGCCTTAATCTCATCCTCCATCAAGTTCACATTGCGCCCTTTAGTTAAACCCTCAGATATAACCAGACCTTTATTTATTAAATTCTCAGCCTGAAGGTCGTAATAAAACTGCTCAAACTTCTGCCCTAAAAAGGTACCCAAAACGAGGAGCACTGTTACCATCAGGATGATTATTGATAACCAGAGTTTGGTTACTATACTGCGGAAAATCATTTTCCCACCTCAAATTTATAACCCACCCCCCAGACAGTAGCCACATAATCTGCCACATTGGGAGCGGCTTTGGCCAGTTTTTCCCGCAAGCGCTTGACATGGGTATCTACAGTGCGTAACTCACCAAAATAATCATAACCCCAAACCCGTTCCAGCAATTTTTCCCTGGTAAAAACCCGATTGGGGTGCTTAGCCAGAAACATCAACAAATCGTATTCTAAAGGGGTAAGACTTATATCCTCATTAGCTACCAGGACTTTATGAGACTCCGGCTTAATCACCAGTTCAGGGAAGGATAAAACCTCTTCATTAGTCTCTTTGATGGTTTGCCCATTACCAGCACGACGCAATAGAGCCTTGACCCGCATCACCAGTTCCCTGGTACTGAAGGGTTTGACCACATAATCATCCGCCCCCAGTTCAAAACCCAATACCCGATCCCACTCTTCCCCCCTGGCGGTGAGCATAATGATAGGCAGATCATAACTCTCCCTGATTTTCCGGCAGGCTGTCCAACCGTCCATCTCCGGCATCATCAGATCCAAAATCACCAGGTTGAAAGTACCCTGAGCCAGCTTGTCCAAAGCCTCCCCGCCATGCTCAGCCTCCTCCACCCGATAACCTTCCCGTTCCAGAAACATGCGGATTAGTTTGCGGATTCTCTCTTCATCTTCTACTATTAGAATAGCAGTCTCCTGGCTCATGATATCTCCACCAATCTGGTTCGTAGTTCATAGTTCGTAGTTCGTAGTTGTTGGTTAAGCCCGCTTAAAAAGCCTATGCAATAAGAATACCATAAGATAACGAAGGGAGCCAGCAAACACCGACTCCCGCAAGAAAACACTTGGTTCATGGTTCGTAGTTCATGGTTCATGGTTCATAGTTCGCAATTCTTGGTTTACCCGAACCTTAAAAGCTTAGGACTGATAGCTGACGACTGATAACAAGGAAAAGCTTGCAAGCTACAAGCCATACCCCATCATGCCACCACCGAAGCCACCCATCATTCCGCCGCCCATCATTCCGCCACCGCCCATCATGGAGTTATGCATTTCCTGCATGCCAGGGCCGCCACAGCCTCCGGGAGCGATACCGGTTCCATTTTCCTGACGGTTCTTGTAAGCCTCATTCATGTTCTTCTTCATGGTATCACCTTGTTCTTTGGTGAGTTCCCCTGCTTCAACGTACTTGTCAACAACCTGTTTGCGGAGCTCAAACATCTGCTTGTAGATACCATCAATCTCCTGCTTTTGCTTGTCGGTAATGGCAGCATAGGCGGCAGGTACGGCAACAGCCAGTACCAGTACGGCCACCAAACCCATGATAAACTTTTTCTTCATCTTAAAATCCCCCTTTAAGTTTTTTTGCAACGTTCTTATGAACCCTGCTCCTTAAGTTAATTATATAATCTCCCTTTGACATTGTCTTGTCGGAATTGTTACGGTTTCGTGACAAAAAGAATATCTTTATTGGACTTTGGCGTTTCTTTTGGCCTGAACAAAATTAATCACGATGGGCAGCAAAGAGATGATGATAATACCCACGATTACCAGGGAAAAATTATCTTTGACAACAGGTAAGTTACCAAAATAATAACCCAGGTACACAAAGGAAGAAACCCAGATTATCGCCCCGATTACATTGTAAAAAAGGAACCGCCAGTAAGTCATGGTGCCAACACCAGCCACAAAGGGTGCAAAAGTACGGATAATGGGAATAAACCTGGCAATGATTATAGTTTTACCGCCGTGTTTCTCATAAAACCTATGAGTCCGTTCAAGGTGCTCCTTGTTGAGGAAACGGACATTTTCCTTATTAAACACCTTCGGGCCAAAGTATTGTCCTATATGATAGTTAACCGTATCCCCCAGGATACCAGCAATGGTTAAAAGAAAAAATAACATCTCCGGATCCATGGCCCCGGTAGCAGCCAAGGCCCCGGCAGCAAAGAGCAGGGAATCCCCGGGCAGAAAAGGCGTAACCACCAGGCCTGTCTCACAAAAAACGATAATAAAAAGAATCAGATAAGTCCATGTTCCATAATCCTTAATAAGAGTGCTCAAATAGTCGTCAAGGTTAAGAAAAATATCCACTACGCTGGCAAAAATCTCCACATTTCAACCTCCTGGTAATTAATCTACATCCATTATACCAAGGTTTATGGAAATAAAAAACACCCCCAGAAAAATTAAGAAGATACCGTCAACCGGTATCCCCTTATTAACCCCCAGGAGGTATCCTAGGGGTTGTTATTGTCTATAATCTACTTCTAAACGTTTTCAATAAATGTGTTAAAATCGTCAATCTCCTTAAATACAACATCATTATTCAGAGCTTCAAAATGTTTATATCCGCATTGGATTTTCGCACTTTCAGTCGGACGTAAAGCTTCACTCATAATATTCGCCTTTGTTTCAAGAACAAAGTAGAGCTTCTCTTCGCCGTTTTTATCAATTAGTACCGCCCAGTCCGGGTTGTAACTGCCAAGGGGTGTTGATATTTTGAATCGATTAGGTAGCTTAGCGTAGAGCTTCACGCTTTTGTTTTGCTCAAATTTCTGTGCGAAGCCTGCCTCATTATCTGAATCACAAATAACATATTCGTATAGCGATTTTTTGCTTTCGACCATGTTTTTTGAAATATAGCCAAATAGTTCGTCGTTATTAAATATCTCCTGCACATAGAATTCCTCATCACCTATTTTGGTGTATTTAATACCATCAACTATCATCAGCCTCATTTTAGCTGAGATGATTTTCGCCGTTTCATCCATATACTTCTGAGGATTCTTCTTGAACAAGTCTAATGTATCACTACGTTTCAAAATCGTAACGATAGTTCTTCGGGTAAGGTTGGTTTCATTTTGCAAAAATGAAATTATATCTGGCAAGTTCTCTTTATGTTTAGAAACATAGACTGCAGTGCGGTCATTTTCTCTAACCACAACCCCTCCTGCTTCTATGTCGAGTAAAGCTTTTGAATAAATTAACTTCGCCGACTCAACACTTAGGTTCCTCTGCATTTCAGAACAGCATTTTTCAATCAGTTCATCACTGTCAAAATCAACGGAATAGGTGGTTTTGTATTTTATTTTGTCCCAGAGCAGTTTAAAGTCATCATTTAAAAAAACCTGTTTATTAAGGCTGACCTTTTGCTTATCAGCATTATTCTTGATATTGAGATTGCCACTAACCTTTTTAGAGATATTGACAATAGCATTTCTACTTTGCTCATATTCGTGGGGTAACTCTAAAGTATTATTTTTTAGTGCTGTTTTCAGCTTGTCAGTTACCTTGCCTTTGTTATCAATGTAGCCGTTTTGCTCATAAAAAGCATATAACTTTTCCGAGGCCTGCTGACCTAAGTAAGATGTGCTACCGTCATTCTGTTGCACAGGAATATTGGCAAAGGTATGGGTTTCAATCACCCCAAATTTTATTCCTACTTCCTTTTCAATCTCGGATTGCAGGGCTTTGGCAAAGCTCTCATAACTCTCGTTAGCCATGACCGTAAGAGTGTTTATTTCAAAGCCCCGCAGTCGTTCACCGCTTTGGTTAACACAAAGGCGAAGCCCACGCCCGATTTCCTGTCGTTTTTTAATATCCGATTTGGTTTCATTAAGGGTACATATCTGAAAAACATTGGGATTATCCCAGCCTTCACGCAAAGCAGAATGGGAGAAGATAAACCGCAGCTTGCTGTCAAAGCTCAGGAGCTTTTCCTTATCACGCATAATCAGGTTGTATGCATCATCATCGGCGGCAGTGTTTCCGTTGGTGTCCTTTAATACGCCCTTCTTGTCCTGCGAAAAATAACCGTTATGTACTCCATCTGCAGCGGTTTCCAGGTCGATATCCTTAAAGAGGGTGTTATATTTCGGTTTCCTGATTAAATCCAAATATTCTTCCTCAAATATTTTGGCATACTTGCCTTTTTGGGGGTTGCCCTCTTCATCATAATAGCGGTAGTTTGCCACTTTATCTATGAAAAACAGGCTGAGTATCTTTATTCCGTGATAATTAAGCCGCAGTTCCTTGTCCAAATGCTCTTCAATGGTCTTTCGTATCTGCTGGCGCTTGATGGCTAGGTCGTCTATATCGCCCAAGGCAGACCCTATACGCAATATCTCGGAATTGCTGGTAAAGTCAACATACTCATTGCCTGCTTCACAGTATATTTCGTTAATGATATAACCCTCGTAAACCGCACGCCCGCCGGACTTATCATAAAGATCGTCACCACGCCGAACCGTCACTGTCTTGCGCTCAATTTTACCCCTGCTATGGATATCTATTTCGATTTTCGCAGTAATAGGTGACTTTTTATTTTCCACCGATAAAAGTTTTAAATACGCCTTATTATGATAATGCTTAGATTCAAAAGCCGCAACTTCAATTTGTTTAACCAGACCCAACTCATATGCATCAACAGCATCAAGCTTATAAACCAGATTATGTTTGTCCACATGGGTTGCCGAGTATCGTAAGGTACAGAGGGGATTCAGTGATCTTATCGCTTCCTTTGATTTCGGCGTCGTGTCCACCGACTGAGGCTCGTCTATGAAAACAAAGGGGCAAGTTTCGCGAATCAGCTCAATGGGCTTCATACCGTTTAATTTATCATTTGGGCGGTGGATTATGTTGGCCTTGTTTTCTTTGTCTGGATCGTCAAAGCTCTTGCGAAAAGCGTCAATGTTAATAACCATAATCTGAATGTTATCACTTACCGCAAAATTACGCACCTCTTCAAGCTTTTCGCTGTTATATAAGAAAAACTCATATATCCGATTATCGTATAGCCCCTTAAAATGCTCTTTGGTAATTTGCAGGGACTTGAAAACCCCCTCTTTAATGGCAATAGACGGCACAACGATAATAAACTTGGAAAAACCGTAACTTTTATTTAGCTCAAAGATGGTTCGCAAATAAACGTAAGTCTTGCCCGTTCCCGTTTCCATCTCCACATCAAAGTCATATTGGCCGGCCCTCAGGCTCTTGGTCTGGGCGATACCGTTTCTAAGCTGCACTTCCCCAAGATTATTGAGAATATCCTCTTCATCAAGCTCTAGCTTGTTACCAACGCCATGCTCGGTGTCATACATCCCGATTTGCCCGGCATAAGCCGTAACGGTAAAGTTCGACTGCATAGGCGTCTGTCCTTTAAATAAATCTACAACGACGGCAACCGCCTGTTTCTGATATTCTAAATCTGCTTCAAATTTGAGTTTCACCTGGTCTCACCTCACTGTTACTTCAATTCCTCAAGCTCTTTAATCTGCATGGCAGCTTCTTCATCAGCCCTTTGCACTCTACGCTGATTATATAGCTCATATTGCTGTAATGCCTTTTTCTCAGCCAGCTCCTTTGAGATTTTTCCGGCGTTTTGCAGAATCTCGCGCTCATTAAATCTCAAAAAGCCCTCTAAGGCTTTAGCCCAGAATTTGCCTTTTGGCTCTATCCTCGGCATAATCTAGAAACATCGTGACTACACGGTTTAACTCGGTTAATTCTTCTCTAGTCAAATAGTTTTTAGCAATAGTGACATCGCCTTTTCTTATCTTAGTGCCCGAAAAGCTTGTCAAGCCCATATTATCCTTTGAAGCGTCAGCTCGTTCTATTATAAGCTCAGCAGCAGTGCGTCCATGTACCGAATAATGGAGTTTGTTTTGAACGGTGGCGAAAAAATCCTTTGTCAATCCTAAGGTAGGGTCATAGTCAACAGAAAGGGTATAAATATCTTTGACCTTTTGGTAAAAACGCTTTTCTGAAGTGCGAATATCACGAATACGTTCCAAAAGCTCATCAAAATAGTCAGCACCAAACTTTTTCGGGTTTTTCAGCCGCTCGTCATTCATAGCAAAGCCCTTTTTCATGTACTCCATAAGGACTCCACTGGCCCAACGCCTGAATTGATTGCCAATATGAGAACGCACCCTGTAACCAACCGCCAATATCATCTCAAGGCTGTAGTAATCAACATCTCTCGAAACCTCTCGATTACCCTCTTTTTGAACTATTCGGAATTTCCGAATAGTTGCTTTCGCCTCAAGCTCACCATCATCAAAAATATGTTTAATATGCTCGTTTATCGTATTAACACCTTTTTGATAAAGCTGAGATATCTGCTTTTGATTAAGCCAAATTGTATCATCCTCGAAGAAAACATCTATCTTTGTCTTGCCATCCTCAGCCTGGTATATTAAAAGCTCACCTTTAGGGAAGTTATCAAATTCATTACTCACTCAAATAACCCCCTTACACCGTAACAAACTCATCAATGCCGGCTTGCTTGAGGGTCTCTTTGACATTGGTTTTAGCGGCGTCGTTCTTAAAGCCATTATCTTTAAACACGACCCGCATTGTTTCGGAGATAAGCTCTTGTTTAAGTTTAACAATATCATCAGCAAGTGCAGGAGTTATATCATCATCAAGGCAAATAACGAGAGCACCAAAGCCGATGGAATAAACCTTTTTGCCGTTAAATTCATATTCCTCAACTGGGAAGGTGAGGTCAATGCCGTATTTTAGCATGATTTCATAAACCACATCAAATTCGGTACGGCCTTCAACGTAGTTAGAAACCATATCATCAAGGGTTGTTTCTAAATTGTCGTAATCTGGATTCCATTTTTTAAGGTTGGAACTATCGAGTTTGAATACTTTGAAGCCAATGTCAAGACTAGAGGGGTCAACGGTATTCGTTTCGCCGTCAAGGGCCATTTGTCCATTTTGCTTTTCAACAATCCCGGTTTTTATCTCTTCACCTGCTCTTCGGATACGTTCTTTGCCGATTTCGCAGATATTCTTGTAACCGACTTTGTAGGCTTCGGTGTCCTCGCCGCAGGGCTCAGGAAGCTGCACCATGATAAATTTGCGATTACCCCCGTCCTCGGCATTGAGCTGCATAACTGCGTGTGCGGTTGTAGCCGAACCAGAAAAAATATCAAGAACTATGCTAGTTTCTTCCACACTAACATTGACAAACCTTTTAATTAACTCAATTGGTTTCGGAAAGGAAAACAACTTGGTTCCAAAAATTTTTTCAACTTCTCCAGTTCCTCTTCTACTAGAAATATCCTTATCAATTTGTAGGGAGCGAATAACCTTTCCAGTATGTCTTGTCTTTTGAACTATCCTAAATTCACCTTCTTCAGTTCTGTAGCCTACAATTTCCCGATTCAATTCTTGGCTAGCCTTATTTTTACTCCATCTCCAAACACGCTGAATACCATCCTTTTTTGAAACAACTGGATAGACTTCAATCCACCCATCTTTTTTTTCTAGCCCTATTTCATAAAAATCATTTTCTAATATATTTGAAGGATTTAAATAGAATGGGTAGAATAAATTCGGTCTAGTTTTAGGGTTGAATGCCACATTGCCATTATAAAGCGGATAAAGATTAAAAGGCCCTATTTCATCGATATATTTAAAATCCTTATTCTTTTCAGGCAACTGTTTTGTAATAGTTTCCATTGAATTTTTTGCATAAAAAAGAGCATATTCATGCATTTTTGCTATATGACCATAATCAATTGCACTAGGAGAAGAATTAATAACAAATACTCCTATAAAATTCTCTGAACCAAAAATTTCATCACATACTTTTCTAAGGTTATTAACCTCATTATCATCAATACTGATGAAGATGACCCCATCATCACGTAATATATTCCTAGCAAGTCTCAAGCGTGGATACATCATGTTGAGCCAGTTAGTATGGTATCTTCCACTCGTTTCACTGTTGTTGGATATTCTGCTACCATCCTCATTCTTCTGTCCAGTTAACCTCAAATAGTTCACCAAATTATCCTTATAGTAATCAGGGTAAACAAAATCCTTTCCAGTGTTGTAGGGCGGATCAATATATATCATCTTGATTTTGCCATGGTAGGTCTTTTGCAATAGCTTTAATACTTCAAGGTTATCGCCCTCAAAATATAGGTTTTGAGTGGTATTCCACTCCTTACTTTCTTCTTTGCATGGACGTAGCGTGCCGGTGGAGGGCGTTTGAGCAAGGCGTAATGCCCTGCCTTTGCCGTTCCATGTGAAGTTATAACGCTCATTGTCGGTTTCTATGTATTCACCCAGCACCGCTTGTAGCTTCTCAAAATCTATTTTGTCCTCGGTCACAATCTCCGGAAACAGAGTTTTAAGCTTTAACACGTTCTCTGAAATTATATCCAGAGTTTGCCCGTTGAGAATCTTTTCGTTCATTGTGTGACTCCTCCTTAACGGATGTAATGGTGCCATCTTTTATATGCTACTGTATAGCATTTCGAGGTAAAAGCGTATTGGTTTATCAATCTTTTTCATTCATTATATTAACTGTATCTTAATTTTCTTTTAATAGTCAACCTTGGGCAACTCGTCCAGCATTTGTGCTAGATAGATTGCGCAATATACTATAATGTTATTAATCACGCTAGTTGACGGCAATATCGGAACCGAAAATGACGGGGGCGATTCCCGTTTATCACCGACA
>JAJZSC010000027.1 GCA_021849995.1 Bacillota bacterium
TTAAGCTGGCGGCTTCGGCGAAACCCTCCACTGGAGGCTTTCGTGTTGGAGCGAAGTAATTTGAGCGCTAGTTTGGTCCGCGCAGCTTACCGAGTGACCGGTGTAAAACAAAATCCTGGAGACATCCACTCATTGTTTATTCTCTGATGGTGTTGCATTGGCGGCTTGGATTTTGTTACTCAAAAATTAAGTCTAAAATTAAGACGTAAATTGTAACAGTTCTTTTGTTTATTTTTCTTTTTCTGGGAATACTAAGAGCATCAAAAAATGAGGGGGGTTAAAAATGCGTAAGCTTTTGTCCGTCATTTTGGGACTGATGCTCATACTTGCAAACATAGGTTTTGTTCAAGTACTGCCTGCTCTAGCAGTAGAGATAGAGACTGAAGCGGTAAGTGCTGTACTTATGGATGCAGCCTCTGGGAAGGTTCTTTATCAGAAGGAGCCTAATAAAGAACTTCCTCCAGCCAGTGTGACAAAAATTATGACCTTGCTTGTTGCGGCCGATGCCATAAAGTCCGGTAAGGTAAAACTAAGTGACAAGGTTACAGCGAGCGAAAACGCTTGTAAACTTGGTGGTTCTCAAATCTATCTTGAACCCGGAGAGACTTTCTCCCTTGAGGAAATGCTTATTGCGATTGCAGTTGGCTCTGCTAATGATGCTTGTGTGGCAGTTGCAGAACATATTAATGGTACACATGAAGCCTTTGTCGAGGAGATGAATAATAAAGCCAAAGAGCTGGGCTGTACAAACACACATTTTGCAAATGCCTACGGGTTACCAGCTGAGGGCCACTATACGAGTGCTTATGATTTAGCCTTGATGTCGAAAGCTGCGCTTGAATATCCTTTGATAAGGAAGCTAACCTCTATCAAGGAGTACGACTTGCGTGAAGGAAAGTTTAAACTTTGGAATACAAATAAACTTTTATGGTGGTATAGAGGAGCAGATGGTTTCAAGACAGGGTGGACAAACGAGGCAAAATATTGTCTAGCCTCCACAGTTGAAAGAGATGGACTACGATTAATCTGTGTAGTAATGGGAGTTCCACAAGTCAGAGGACATTTTGCTGAATCCATGAAAATCTATAACTGGGGCTTTGCTAAATATTCGTATAAACAATTTGCTCCCCCTAACCAAAAACAGGGTGTAGTCAAGGTAAGAAAAGGAATAGAAACAGAGCTAGTGGCTCTTACGGAAAAGCCCTTAGGAGTTATTGTTGAGAAAGGAAAAGATAAAAACCTCTGGGTAGAGACAAAGCTTACGCCAGAGGTTGAAGCCCCGGTAAAACAGGGTCAGAAAATAGGAGAAATCCTCTTATATAGCGGAAATGACCTGCAATCTCAAGTAAATTTAGTAGCGGAAAAAGGGATTGAGAAATCAGGAATCTATCAGCAAATTACCAGAACCATAAGGGGAGTATTCGGGTTTTAGAGCGGCAATCTAAAAATTCCTTAATCCTGTTGTTCCGGTAATAGTTGCAAAAGTTGCCTGATTCTATGTAAAGCTGCGCGTTCAATCCTAGAAATTTGAACTTGAGAAAGCCCTAACTGGGAAGCTATTTCGCTCTGAGTTTTGTCCTCAAAGAATCGCATCAATAATACCCGTTTTTCCCGCTCAGGTAATTTGTCAAGTACTTCTTTCAAGGCAATCTTTTCAAACCAACTAGGTTCTAGGTCTTTTTCAACGGGAAGCTGGTCGATAACGTAAATCGGGTCGGAGTCGTCTTGGTAAAGAGTGTCATGGATTGAAGTAGGGCTTTGTACTGCTTCTAAAGCAGAGACAATCTCTTCCCGGTCGACTCCGATATCATTTGCAATTTCTCCTATGGTTGGTTCACGTCCTAGGCGTGAGGCCAGATTTTCACGGGAACGGTTTACTTTATACACTAATTCTTTATAAGATCTAGGGACTTTAACTGGATGGTCATCTCTGAGAAAACGCCGGATCTCGCCTATTATCATGGGTACGGCATAGGTAGAGAACTTTACGCCGTATGTAAAATCGAACTTGTCTATCGCCTTTATCAGTCCAATAGTTCCGATTTGAAATAAATCTTCAATTTCATAACCACGATGGGCAAAGCGTTGAACTAAATTAAAGATTAGTTTCAAATTGCAATTAATAAGTCTCTCTCTAGCCTCAGTATCTCCATCTTTAGCCGCTCTGAGGAGTCTCATCATCTCCTCGTCCGATAGTAAAGGGAAACGGGGCAGGTTCATTTCCGTCAATCTTTGAATCATAATAATTCCCTCCTAATGCGAGGAGGGACTAATGTGATTAAGATACTTAACCATAGTAACGGTTGTACCCTCATCTACAACAGACTCCACGTTTAACTCATCCATGAAAGATTGCATAAAAACAAATCCTAGCCCCATTCGTTCCGGGTCGGTACTAAAGGCCGGTTGCATTGCCTCTTCTACATTGGAAATGCCGCATCCTTCGTCCCTAACAATTATTTTTAGGGAGTCATTTTCTATCTCAAGTTCCAGAAAAACAATGTTGCCAGGGTTTTTACGATACCCATGAATAATTGCATTAGATACTGCCTCGGACACAGCTACTTTAAGTTCTTCAATTTCATTTAGAGAAAGGTCAAGTTGGGCCCCGATGGAGGCGATTAACATTCTAGCTATACCTACGTTTTCAGGAATACTTGAGAAGGATAAGCCTAACTGGTTGGTTTTCATCTAACGTTCCCCTTTCTTAGTTCCTCTCTAATAATTGACTCCTCAGGATAAAAGCTGATTATTTTCGTCAACCCAGCCAATTCCATTATTTTGTAAATATGTGCCGGTACGTTTGTTACATAGACCTTCCCATTTAAAGGATATAGTTTTTTATATCTTCCTAGAATTACGCCAAGGCCTGAACTATCAATAAACTGAACGTCCTGGAGGTTGAGGATGACAGTTCTGATTCCCTTTCGGTCTATCTCAGTGTCGATAGCCTGCTTTAAACTGTCAGCCGTTTTCATGTCCAGTTCTCCATTTAAACGCAAGATCAATGTCTGGCGCTCGATCACCTTTTCCATTCGCAGGACACTCCCCCTGATCAAATTTTGTTATTACTTAATTCTACGCCATCCATTTTTTTCCTTCAAGCTGGAAAAATTTACTTAAGAAATTTATATAAAGGTATAATTTTACAAAAAAAAATCATACTAAAACTTAGTTTGCCATGAGAAAGGAGATAAGATATGAGCAATCAAAATTTGCGGGAGCCAACTATTAATATCACGCCTGAAGAGTATAAAAAGCTTTCTCAACAAAGAACCCCTAAACCCAAAGCAGCACGTAACATTCCTAGAGCTTTTTTAGTTGGAGGGTTAATTTGTGCGATTGGGCAGATAATCATAAATTTCTTTCTAGCTTCAGGTTTGTCTCGTAATGATGCGTCTTCTGCAGCGACTGCTGTCTTGATCTTCATAGGAGCTTTGCTGACAGGTTTAGGAGTTTACGATGATATTGGAAAATGGGCTGGGGCAGGATCGATAGTTCCAGTAACAGGATTCGCTAATTCCATTGTGTCTCCTGCTTTAGAATTTAAACGAGAAGGTTATGTCATGGGTGTTGGGGCCAAGTTATTTACTATTGCCGGCCCGATATTGGTATATGGTATTGCTACATCTATAGCAGTTGGTTTAATCTACTACGTTCTTCGTTTCTAACTCTCGCAAGACTTGCTTAATTTTAGGTAAGGATGAAGAACCGCTTTTACTCGTAATGAGATTATCTTAAGATTTTTTATAAAATGGGTTATTTCGCGCTAATGGACTAGTTAATGAATGGGGATGAGTAAAAAATATGAACCTCAAAAAGGTCGGGAATCAGACTGTAGTCTTTGCTAATCCGCCTGTTATACTTTCTTCCTATTCGGTAGTTGGACCTATGGAAGGACAAGGTCCGCTGGGCAACTCTTTCAATCAGGTCTGGCCCGATAATATAAATGGAGAAAAATCATGGGAAGTCGCCGAAACCAAAATGTTGCAGGAGGCCTTGCAGGGGGCGGTTACCCAAGCAGGTGTACAGTCAGATCAGATCGATTTTATGCTTGCGGGGGACCTTTTGAATCAAATTATCTCTGCTAATTTTGCCGCCCGTCAGATGGCGTTGCCGTTTATAGGTGTCTACGGGGCATGTTCTACCATGGCTCTCAGTATGGCATTAGGCAGTATGTTGATTGATGGACAGTTTGCCAAGCATATTCTAGTGGGTGTGTCCAGTCATCATGATACAGCAGAACGGCAATACAGACTTCCGACCGAACAAGGAGCACAAAGGTTAATGTCCCAGCAGTGGACTGTTACAGGTGCAGGCAGTTTACTCTTAGGTCAAGCAGGTGTTGGTCCGCGGATTACGGCTGCTACCCTGGGGCGAGTTTTAGATTACGGGGAAACTGATGTAAATAATATGGGAGCAGCCATGGCTCCGGCAGTAGCTGATACTATCCTTAACCATTTTAAAGATTTAAATAGAGCGCCTAGCGATTACGATCTTATAGCTTCGGGAGATTTGGGTTCAGTTGGCTTAGGTTTGGCCACAGAGGTATTAAAACGCAGTGGATATGAGATGGGAGATACTTATACGGACTGTGGAGTGCTGATTTTCGACCCTAGTCAAGATGTCCACGCCGGTGCTAGCGGGTGCGCATGTTCAGCAGTGGTATTTGCCGGACATATTATGGAAAGGATTAAAGCAGGTGAGCTTAAACGCGTTCTTTTGGTGGGTAGTGGAGCACTTCATAGCCCTACCTCTGCCTTCCAAGGTGAAAGTATTCCTGGTATAGGGCATGCAGTTGTTATCGAAGCCTAAAGGAGGAAAAGGTTATGTTTGAGATGGTAATACCGGCTTTTATAGTCGGAGGGTTAATTTGTGTAGTTGGACAACTTTTGATGGATTTGACTAAACCGGCATTTACTCCGGCTCATGTCCTGGTGACCTTTGTTACAGGTGGTGCTGTTTTAGGTGCCTTGGGGTGGTATGCGCCTTTGGTGAAAATCGGGGGGGCTGGCGCGACTGTACCTTTGTCCGGTTTTGGTTACAGTTTAGCAAAGGGTGCAATGGAAGCAGTAGGGAAAAAAGGTGTTATGGGAGCCTTTTATGGTGGAATTGAAGCAACCGCAGTAGGTATTGCTTCTGCAATTTTGTTCGGATATTTAGTCTCAGTTACTTTTAACCCTAAAGGATAACAAAAGATTTCAGCGGGAAAGGGAGTTGTAACTGGATGGGCAATTCAAGTGAGAAAAATATACCAGTTAGCAAGAATTATCAGGAAAATGTAGATTACTTAAACAAAGAGCTTGGAGTTCCCGATAGTTTTGATATTGTTTTTCGGGAAATGTCTGTCGGTGGAAAGAAAATAGCCATTTATTCTGTAAACGGAATGGTTGATACCAAGGTTGTAAGTCATATTCTTGAGGCCCTGATAGACCTGGAGAGAGCAGATTTAATCGTTAACGCTTTACAGAAGCTTCTCAAAGGAAGAATCGTAACCTTGCAAGTTTCTGAAGTAGAGACAATGGACAAAATCCTCTACTTTATCTTATCGGGGCCCATGGCGATCTTTGTTGAAGGACAGGATAAGGCCATCATAGTTGACACTAGAACCTACCCCGCCCGACAACCTCAAGAGCCAGATATTGAACGTGTCACCAGAGGTTCTAGAGATGGTTTTACCGAGACCTTGGTCATGAATACTGTACTTATTCGCCGTAGGCTGCGCGATCCAAAATTACGGATGAAGTTAATTCAGGTGGGTGGTAGATCTAAAACAGATGTATGTATTTGTTATATTGAAGATATAACGAACTTGGATATGGTACGGAAAATAACCCAAGATATTCAGGGTATCAAGATCGATGGAATTCCAATGGCTGAAAAGAGTGTAGAGGAGTTTATTCTTGGCAGTAAAGTTTATAATCCATTTCCTAGGGTTCGCTATACTGAGAGGCCTGATGTAGCAGCTATTCACTTGCTTGAGGGACATGTAGTTGTATTGGTAGATACATCACCTTCGGTCATGATTGCTCCCGCAACCTATTGGCATCATGTTCAACATGCGGAAGAATACCGTCAGGAACCTGTTGTGGGTGTATATCTTCGTTGGGTAAGGTTTTTAGGGATTTTTGCTTCCATATTCTTACTTCCTTTGTGGTTAGCTGCAGCGTTAAATCCCCAGTTATTACCCGAGTGGTTGCAGTTTATCGGAGTTTCCAAGCCAGGGAAGATTGGCCTTCTGCCACAGATATTGATGGCAGAGTTGGGGGTAGATTTGTTAAGGATGGCGGCAATCCATACACCCTCTCCACTTGCTACAGCATTAGGTTTGATAGCTACTTTTATGGTTGGGGATGTAGCGATAAAAGTCGGGTTATTTTCTCCTGAGATTATTATGTACATAGCTATTGCGGCGGTTGGCTCTTTTGCGACCCCTAGTTATGAATTAGCTCAGGCTAACCGATTAGTACGCTTATTTTTAATTATACTTACAGGTTTATTTAACTTTATTGGCTTCTTTGCCGGGGTGGCTATAATATTCTTTCTGCTTGTCAGGACTAAGTCGTTCGGCATTCCATACCTTTGGCCCTTAATTCCATTGGATCTCAAGGCTTTAGGGACTATTCTGGTCAGAGCACCTGTCCCTATCAAGAGTAAACGGCCAAAGGCACTAAAACCTCAGGATGCGGATCGTCAACCGAATAGTTGACCCCTTGTTTTGCAACGTCAATCAGGGAAGCGAATCAAAAAACATTAAACTAAAACATTGGATTCGCCAGTCTTGGGCAGGCGGTCTTAGAAAGGGTGACAGGGTTAGTTGAGAGTCGGATTTCCACGGGCAATGTACTACTATGATTATTATCCTTTTTGGGCAGGCTTTTTTTACAGTCTGGGGATTGAACTAGTGACCTCATCTCCTACTAACAGAGGGATAATGGAGGCAGGGCTTAAAAAAGCTAGTGATGACACGTGTCTGCCGATTAAAGTCTTGGTTGGTCATCTTCAAGCTTTTAAAGGTGTTGATGCTGTGTTCATACCTAGGCTTGTTAGCGTTGAACAAAAGACTTATTTATGTCCTAAAATACTCGGTTTGCCGGAAAGTGTCCTCGGAGCAGTCCCGGAGGGTATCCCTGTTTTGACTTTAAACGTGAACATGAGGGAAGGAAGACGGTCATTTTTAAAAGAATTGGAGAAATTCGGGGTGCAGCTTGGAAAGAGTAGAGGGCAGATTCACCAAGCATTATCCGAAGCCTATAAATGGTTGCGCCATTATGAGTACCTCAGGAAAGAAGGCTGGGATTTTGAAGAGAGCATATCTTGTTTTGATCAGATTATGGATAAGTCTACTGGCGATAGGATCAAAAAAGCAGATAATAATACTGGAACTGATGAACTAAGTTATCCTGAACAGGATAACCGTCCTACGATTGCCCTAGTTGGGCATTCATATTTAACCTATGAAAACTATTCAAATATGAATCTGCTTCAAAAACTTAAACAAAAAGCAAATCTAAAAGTGATTGAAAATGTCAAACTAGAGGAAATCGAAGCCCAACATATGTCCCTACGCAAGAAGATATTTTGGAGCCATGCCAAAAAAATTTTTGGGGCAGGGAATTCATATGTTTCTAATTTAGAAGTCGATGGGATAATCTATCTCTCTTGCTTCGGTTGCGGAACGGACTCCTTAATCAACGATATATTGGCTCGCAACGCACGAATAAGTCACAAACCTTATATGGTTATTACACTTGATGAACACACTGGGGAAGCTGGGGTAGTAACGAGGCTCGAGGCATTTGTCGATATGATCGAGAGGAGGTTGAACAATGAAACTAACTTATCCTCATATGGGGAATGCTTGGATCGTAATTCAAGCATTGTTTAACTCTTTAGATATAGATATCGTTACTCCGCCTTACAATAGCAAGAGAACTCTTAATATAGGAACCAAGCTTGCTCCTGAATCTGTCTGTTTGCCATTTAAGCTAAACTTGGGAAACTATGTTGAAGCTGCTGAACAGGGTGCAGACACTATTGTAATAACGGGAGGAATAGGGCCTTGCAGATTTGGATATTATGGGGAGCTTCAAGGTCAGATATTGCAAGACGCCGGGTATGATTACGACGTTGTGATTCTTGAACCTCCAGATGGTAGTTTATTGGGGCTTGCCAGTAGAATTAAATATCTGGCGGGAAAAAAGAATTCCTGGCCCAAGATAATTAGTGCTATCCGATTTGCTTATTATAAGAGTGTTGCTTGTGATCGGATAGAAGACCTTATCCATGGATTCAGGCCGAAGGTCAAAGAGCCTGGTCAAGCTGACCAGCTTTATGATCACGGAAGACAAAAACTGGCCAACGCCATGAGCTATAAGGAAATTGATGAAACGGTACGTTGGGTGCAAACCAAAATTCGTGAATATCAGGCGGGATTGGATACTACAATTAAACCTTTAAAAGTAGGGATAATCGGGGAGATTTATACCGTACTTGATCCGTTTTCATCCGTCGAAGTGGAACAGCAACTTGGGAATTTAGGTGTACATGTTGACAGATCAATTTACTTATCTGGATGGGTAGGGCAACATGTGTTCCAGGGATTAGCACAAGGCTATCGTTCGATAAAACCCTACCACAGGTCTGCTAAAAAATACCTGTCTCACTTTGTAGGCGGACATGGGCAGGAGAGCGTAGGTGCCGCTGTTAAGTATGCTCAGGAAGGGTTTGATGGCGTCATTCAGATACTTCCGCTTACTTGTATGCCGGAAATCGTGGCAGCTAGTATTCTGCCAAGAGTTCAAGAGGATTATAAAATACCAATAATGACCTTAACGATGGATGAACATACAGGTAGAGCTGGAGTTCAAACTAGGTTAGAGGCATTTGTTGACCTGCTGGAACGTTCCCGTCAAAGTAAAGAACAACTAACTAGAGAGGATGTGTTAGGTTTTGCAGGGAGCTAAGTATTTTCTGGGGGTAGATGTTGGATCGGTAAGTACCAACATTGTCTTACTCGGAGAGGACAATAATGTGCATGAAGCGCTTTATCTTAGGACTCAGGGCCGGCCTATGCAGACAATTCAAGAAGGTTTAAAAATCCTTAGATCACGTATCGGAGAAAAAGCAGAAATTATTGGGGTGGGTACTACCGGAAGTGCGCGTCAGCTGGCATCTACTTTGTTGGGGGCTGATGTAGTTAAGAATGAAATTACAGCCCATGCCGTGGCAGCCTCCAGACTTAATCCAGAGGTGCAGACGATCTTGGAGATCGGGGGTCAGGACTCGAAGATAATAATTATGAGAGATGGAGTAGTAGTAGACTTTGCCATGAATACCGTATGTGCAGCGGGAACTGGTTCATTTCTAGATCAGCAAGCCTCCAGGCTCGGAATACCGATTGAGGAGTTTGGTCCTATCTCTTTAAAAGCTACTCATCCTGTTCGAATAGCGGGAAGGTGTTCAGTTTTTGCCGAGTCCGACATGATCCATAAACAACAGCTCGGTCATCAACTTCCAGACATATTAGCAGGACTGTGTCAAGCTATGGTGAGAAATTATCTTAATAATGTAGGTAAAAATAAAGATATTAAAGGACCCATCTTCTTTCAAGGTGGGGTGGCGGCCAATCCTGGTATTCACAAAGCCTTTGAAAAGGAGCTGGGACTGGAGATAACTATTCCTGAGTATTTTTCAGTTATGGGTGCGTTGGGAGCAGCATATTTGGCTCAGGAGAAGGTTGGATCACACGGAAGAACCAGTTTCAGAGGATTGCAAGTGACTGAAACAAATTTTCAGGCTAGAAGTTTCGAATGTAAGAGTTGTTCCAACAACTGTGAAGTAGTCGAGATTGGTCAAGATGGCATTACCTTGGCTCGTTGGGGAGACCGTTGTGGGAAATGGTCGAATATTTCTTCTCCGGCGAAAGATGCAACAGTTGAAGTTATCGCCTAAGCTACTCCGGAGCTGACCGTGCCAGTTCACCATTGCTGCGGCGCTCGAAACAATCCAGTGAATTGTTTCGCCGAAGGATCGAGCTCGGCTGCTTCACTACTGTGTCCGAAACCCTCATGGAATCTGAATGTGACGTCGCTCCTGCGCATCCGTGCGCCCGCGACATCAGGCCGTCCATGGCCAAGTCCTTCGGCACAGTTTACGTTACGCAGCTTTCGCTCGCTTACGCGCCTCCGCAAAATCGGTTCACTGGCATCGGTCATCTCCTCCGTTTAATTTACAAGCTTTTTGGTAGAACACCTGTAGCATAGAGGTTTGATATGAGAAAAACCAGCAAGAGTTTTGCTGGTTTTAGTCTTCTTTATCAAGAGATTTAGATTTTACGGGCCTAACTAGCACAAGGTCTAAAGCTACTAAGATAAGTGTTGCAATTAGTATCAAATTAAGCCCTCTGACTGAAGTAGAAGTGGAAAAAGAGGAGGTGGTTACGGGTGATGGTCCATAGGCTGGAATTTGTACATACTGCGGGATAGTAGAAACTGGGTTGGGTTGATTGTAGTAAGGTTGATTATAATAAGATTGGCTGTAATAAGATTGATTGTAGTAAGGCTGATTAGCGCACATGCTGTTATAATTAGGATAAGCTAAATAATTAGATGGGAAATAAGATTGATAGGGATCATGACTAGGGACTGAATATTGATTGGCCGGAGTGTAGGAAGGGGGAATATAGGACGGAAATCGTGTACTTGCTTGATAATAATAGCCGGATTTTCCCCAATTCATCCGCGTTTTTCACCCTCCTTTACGAGGTTCTATCGATATGTGAAAATGGAAGGGCCCGTGTTCTTACGAACACGGCCCTATGGTTATTGGGGGCCGGAAGAAGAGGAGACCTGTCCCTCGACGTTGGCCCGGCGTTTGCGGAAGAGCCCTACTGGTTCGTACTCCGGCGCCCAAGTTTCGTTTTCATAAGAAGTATCTTGACCAGAACCAAATCCCTTGTTGCGGAATTTGCCAAACATATTTACCTGCGGAAGAGATGGTGGTACTGAAACAGTTTCATTTAGAGTAGGTTCTGCTTTTTCAACTTTAACTATATTTCCAGTATCAGCTGGTACTGTTTCCTGTTTGGGTGCATTAGGCTTTTTACTAAAGATGAACACTTTATAATCCCCTCCTTGCCTCTTTTAATGGTAGTATATTCCAGTTAAACCATATTGCTACAACTCTTTCTGTAATACCTGTTTTCTTCTGTCGCATAGGTATTGTATTAAAAATCAATAGTTGAGGAACAATTCTAAAGAGTATTTTTAAGGTATTTGTTAAAAGGGGTGCTAAGATGGAGAAAGTAATAGTTCCAGACAAAAGAGGTGACTTATATGAGTGAGCTCATTGACAATCGCCGTGAGCGCAGGGAAACGTTAAAGAAGATTATACGGGATATACATACTAATAAAGACCCTGAAGAGTTAAAGCAGCGCTTTAAGCAATTATTAGGCGACGTTGGAGCAACTGAAATCGCTGAACTCGAACAAGAATTGATTAAAGAAGGAATGCCGGAAGCTGAAATAAAGAGTCTATGTGATGTTCACGTCTCTGTATTCAAAGAAGGCTTAGATAAGCGAGATAAGTCAGATGAAAAAGGAGGACATCCTGTCCATACCTTTAAGAAAGAAAATCGGGCAGTAGAGCAAGTTATAGCAAAAATCCAGCAGTTGTTTATCGAGTTTCCAAAGGTTCCAAGCGAGAAATCTGCAGATTTTGTGGTACAGTGGTTAAAGCTTCATGAACAGTTAATGGAAATTGAAAAACACTATAGCCGTAAGGAGAATATTTTATTTCCCTATCTTGAAAAGCATGGGGTAACTGGACCACCCAAGGTAATGTGGTCAATTCATGATGATATAAGAGCACAGCTTAAGCATGTTAGAAATCAGCTGCAGAATAAACCAGTAGGGAATCAAGAACTGCAAAGCTTGATTGAGAGTGTTGCTAAACCAGTTTTGAAGGCTATTGAAGAGATGATTTACAAAGAAGAGAATATCTTGTTCCCGATGTGCATGGAAATCCTGACAGAAGGTGAATGGGCAGCAGTTTTGGAGCAAGG
The DNA here is from genome assembly GCA_021849995.1 of Bacillota bacterium. GTDB lineage: Bacteria > Bacillota > Desulfitobacteriia > Desulfitobacteriales > Desulfitobacteriaceae > JAJZSC01. Next base: position 12,065 of record JAJZSC010000027.1, read on the forward strand.
GGAGGAAATTGGTTATACTCTTGTCAAACCGGATAAGGGCTGGATCTTTAACTCTCCTGCTGAACCTATAGCACAAAGTAAGTATAAGCTCGAAGGGAAAACTGAAGTCACACCTGGCACAGAGATGCTAACCTTTGAAACAGGGGTCTTGACTTCAGAACAAATAAGTTCGATCTTTAATCACCTACCGGTTGACATTACTTTTGTTGATAAGGACAATGTGGTTAAATATTTCTCCCAGGGAAAGGAAAGAATATTTCAGAGGAGTAAAGCGATTATTGGCAGGCAAGTCGAAAACTGCCATCCACCGGATAGTGTCCACATAGTAAATAAAATTGTAGAAGATTTTAGAAGCGGCCGGAGAGATAGTGCTGACTTTTGGATTAAGATGAACGGTATGTATGTTTATATTCAGTACTTTGCAGTTCGAGATAAAGCTGGGAATTATCAAGGCACTATTGAAGTAACTCAGGACATCGAAAAAATTCAGCAAATCCAAGGAGAAAAGAGGATTTATTCCGAAGAATAAAGGTTTAGACTTCTTAAGCTAGAAATATATATTGTAACTAACGTTCCGGCGGATGGTTCTGCCGGATTCTTTATATCCTCATAAAGTTTGAATTTCGAGTGTATACTAACTTAGTTTTCTGGTATGCCAAAATGTTCACCCATAATAAAGGTTGTAACTAAAAAGGAGGGATGAAGCAAGTGATAATAGGGTTTGGGTTTGGAAGTCCGTTAATGGCTTTAATTATGTTAATTCTAACTTCATTTATAAGTTACCTAATATTCAAATCCTTCTTTAGTACAAGAAAAGGATATCGTAAGATGGAATCTGATCGGGAGATGCGAAGACAATATTATATAGAGCAACGGGAGCGGGCCCATCAAATGATTAAGGAATTTGACCTGACTGATGCAGAAATAGAACAGAGGTTAAACGAAGAGTTTCAAACCAAATAATGAACTTCCTCCGTGTACACTTCGCTTAGAAGCGGGTGCTTTTCAGCCAAAATTTGACCTCTCGTTAGTCATGCTTAAACTGTAACTTTACAGAATTTTTATTTCTGCCAGAAGGAATAAGCACTTAAAAAACGAAATAATTTAAAAATATTTATGTTTCAGTTTAAAATTTGCTCGCTGGAGGAATCTTATGGCTGAGATACTGTTTATTTCCCCTTTAGCTGAATTGGCAGACATTGCGAAACAGGTTTGTTCTGGTGATAGTGATATTGATGTAACTGTTGCCAGAATGGAGGATGGTGTGATTGCTGCTATTGAAGCCGAGCAAAAAGGATATCAGGTCTTGGTTAGCCGTGGAGTTACTTCTTGGTTGATTAAAAGATCTTCTGTTGATCTTCCGGTAGTTGATGTTCTTATCGGCGGTTATAGATCGGA
>JAJZSC010000028.1 GCA_021849995.1 Bacillota bacterium
TCTGACAACTTGGAAGATTTATTACTGGTTTATCAATTCCGTTTAATGTAAGAAGTTCACGAACTCCGACGGCATCAACATCACAGGCACCGGGAATACCAGCTCCATCTGTTGCGCAACTTCCAACAGCTATGATTGCTTCTGCAGCCTTTGAAGCCTCGAGGACGGTCTCGCGGAAAGCTCTACCTCCAACCATACAATATCTGTCTTCTTTAGAAGGAATTGAACCTTCTACAACCAGAATGAATTTTTCCTTAAGAGTTTCTTTATAAGATTCTTCTGCAACCTGTCCTGCTCCGGCCATAATAGTTTCATGGTAGCGTATGGAAATCATGTCAAGTACCACTTCTGCCGCCGAAGGGTTTAGCGTGGCTAAAGTGGATTCCGTGCATCCCGCACAATCCATTCCCTCCAACCAAATAACGGGTGGTTTTTTAAGTGCCTTTTCCACTGCATTTGCTGCCTGAGGGGCTAACACCTCAGGCAAACCAAGGGCTGCAGTAGATGCGGCTATGAGCTTCATAAAATCACGTCTTGAAACTCCCCTAGCTGAAAGTAAATCAAATTTTCCCATCTCTAACACCTCCAAATAGTTTCTACTCTTCCTCTTTCTATCTGTCTAGAAATTAGACACTTTTTATTCCGTGTCTTTAGTTGAATTCATTATATTCGTGATAAAATCAGACTTTCCTGCAATATGTAAATAAAATGTATGAAAATTTAAAATATTTGTGAATGTATTTACTAATTATAAGTTTTATTTTATTAGAATATATGGCCATAAAAACGTTCAAAAGAAAAAGCTTGAGTCACGAACGTAATGTCCTAACTCAAGCTAAAAAAGAATTGGTTCAAGTTATAATTTAAAGATTGCTGAATACCCCTGCTCTTTGTAAAGCTTTATGAGCAATTAAGATAAAAGGTCCAAGTATAAGACCTATTGCTCCGGTAGTTGCTAAACCTATATACATGCTAATTAATACGAATAGTGGATCAAGTCCTACATTATCTCCCAGAATTTTGGGTTCAATAACGTGGCGCATGACTGAGACGACTGCTGTTAGAAGTAATAGCTCAACCGCTAGAACGTTTTGGCCTAAAAGAAAGGCTATACCTGCCCAGGGGACCAGGACTATTCCTACTCCCAGAACCGGTAAAATACCAAAAATTCCTGTTATCGTCCCTAAGATTATGGCATATTTGGCTTTAAATATAACTAGACCACCGATGGACATTATTAATGTGATGATAAATATAAGAAATTCCGCTTTAATAAAGCCTGAAAATGCACGTGTAAAGTCCCTACCTAGTTCTTTTAAGCTTTCCCGCCATTGGAACGGAAAAATTCTTATAAATTCGTTAATATATCTCTCACTGCCGTTAGACATAAAATATGTCGCTACCAGGGCGATTACGATAACTATTATAGCTTCAGGGATAGTTATAGCGACCGACAAACCATGGGATAAGATTCCAGGGATCGAGTTAAGAAGTTTAGTAACGGTACCATTAATTGCATCTGTGTAATTAGAGGGAAGTTGAAGGTAAACGGTCTCTATCTGGACTAACCAAATAGAGAAAAAATCTTGAAGCAAGGAATTGTAATAAGGCCAGTGTAGATAAATATCTTGAAGTTCTCTAACTAATTTGATAAACAGCAGGTAAATAAGATATCCCAGCCCGCCTAATTCAACGGTCATCGCGGTAATGACCGCAATACCTGAGGGGAAACCAAAACGTTTTATAAGCAAGCGTTTCAAGGGGCTAATAGTTGCAGCCATGATAAAGGCTAAAATAAATGGTATAAACAAATGAATAAACTTACCGATAACATACAACAGTGCGAAAACTAACGCCCAGAAACCGAGAAATTTAAGAGTTTTCCAAGCGAAGTTCCGGGTAATTTGATTCACTGATTGGACTCCCTTCTGGCGTAAGAACGCATGTAATATTTTTTTCTAAATAAAACTTTAATACAACCCAATAACAACAATATTACTCCGAGTAGAGCGACCAATCCATAGGAAGTAATAAACGATGGTCGTGAATGATTTTGTCTCATCAGAATAGTTCTATCGGCTTTTAAAGGGATGATATTCAGTAGTTTTTCGTCATAACGCACCTCAAGTCGTGCAACTATTTGGCCAACTTCTGTCGTAGTCAATGGCGCTTCGGGTTTAACTACGTTGAATTGAAGTTCCGGTGTAAGGGCATCTTGTTTCTTAGTAATCCAAATAGGTGAAGCTAAAAGTAAATTGATTTCTTGGTCATTGACTGACATTGTACCCACAGATGAATTAGCATCCATGTATATAGTTGTGTCATAGTTCGAAAAACCGTATTGGAATAAATCCAACATATCAGTATATATTTCTTTACCTGGGGATTTTAAGATTACGCCAATGAGTTCTCGGCCGTCTTTTGATGCCGAAGCGACAAGGCAGTTGCCGGCAGCCATTGTGTATCCAGTTTTAATACCGGTTACACTCTCGTCTCTCCAAAGAAGTTTGTTTTCATTGACCATTTCAGAGGGAACGCCAGCTTTTACCCTTGGAATAGTATGCTTTTTAGTTCTGACATACTCTGCAAAAACAGGGTTTTGATAGGCTGCTCTTGCAATTAAAGCAAGGTCATTAGCAGTTGTATAATGCCCCGATTCTGTTAAGCCGCTAGGGTTAACGAAATTGGTGTTTAGAGCCCCTAACTCTTTTGCCCTTCTATTCATAAGTTCTGCAAAATCTTTCACACTACCGCTGATGTGTTCAGCTATGGCAACAGCAGAATCATTCGCGGAATTTAGTAATAATGCGTACAAGAGGTCAGACATAAGGAGTGTTTCCCCTGGCTCCAGATAGATGCGTGTTCCGTAAACGGTTTTATAGTCTAGCATAGTTTGAGTTGTAGTGACTGTTTCTTGTAATTTTCCACTTTCGATAGCAAGAAGACCAGTCATTATTTTGGTTGTACTGGCTGGTGCCAACTGCTTATCGCTGTTTTTATTAAAAAGTATTTGGCCTGATTTAACATCTATAAGGATAGCGGCTTCTCCGTGTATTTCTGGTAAAAGGTCTTGCTCGTTAGTTCCTGCCTTTACAGGTATAGTTCTAGTAAAGATGAAACATATAACTATGAATAAGGCTATGATTCGTTTCACCAATAATCCTCCTATTAAATTAACGCTGATAGAACAAAGCCAAGGTACCTGGTCCAGTATGGCTTCCTACAACACAACCGATCTGACTTATTAAAATATCTTTCACCGGTATCCGGTATTTGATTTCTTCTGCAAGGATTTGAGCATCTTCAATACAAGCAGAATGAGAAATTCCAATTATTTGCTGCTCGGGATCAGAAATTTCTTCTTGCATCACATCCACTAGTTTTCGGATAGCTCCTTTTCGGGAGCGTACTTTCGCAAAAGGCTCTATTCGGCCATCTGTCGTTATATGAAGAATAGGCTTAACGTCAAGTAATCCACCAATGAAGCCTGCCGTTTTGCTAACTCTCCCACCTTTGACAAGGTATTCAAGAGTATCGAGGGTAAACACGTAACGCATTTTCTCTCGCAGCTTAAGAATTTCACTCTCTAGATCTGGCCAGTTGTTTATCACCTTAATTTTTTCGCTTGTTAGTAACGCAAGTAAACCGTATCCGAAAGATGCACCTAGACTATCGATGACGTGAACCATCTCGGGTCTGGAACACGTTTCTCTTACCAATTGAGCGGTAGTGTAGGTAGAACTTAGTCCAGAAGATAGGTGAATGGCAATTACCTCTTTGTCTGAGGCTAAGATTTCCTCATATTTATCCTTTAAAGTAGCGGGATTAGGTTGAGAAGTCTTAGGAAGCTCATCCATTGAATTAAAGTTGGGATAAAATGTCTGGGGAAAAATGTTAATACCTTCTAGATAGGTTGCGTTCCCAATCGAGACAGGCATTGGCACAACGGAGATTCCTTTTTCAGTTGCCAGATCTAGAGGAATATCTGATGAACTATCTACGAGAACAACGTAAGACACAAAAAATACCCTCCTTAAAAAGACGATACCCATTATTATTCGGGAGAAAATTCAAGATTTCCTGCTTGTTACGACAGTAAATAAAAAAAGCCCACCAATAAGGTAAGCATTTCTAATCATAATTATGATTTGCTCAGTGGATAGCTAAAAACAAAGGAAGCGGTTGCTATATTACTAAAATCTTTTAATGATAATATAAATACACAGCTAGGGTTTTCCGTGGAACTATACTGAGAGGTTCTGAACGATAACATGCTGACCAACTTTGGACATAAGTTCAGGAAGTTCATGTTTTTGTACGATTCTGTAGTTAACTTCTTCGCCTTCGATCCAAGTTACTAAAAACACCAATATCCCCTCCTTAGTATCCTGTATACATAATACCATTTGTAAGATACTTATTCAAGAGGAGCTAGAACAATTCATTGTTTCTTACTAATTTTTCAACTTAGGAGTCACTATTTCAGTAACTTTGCTCCAGATCGGGAAACCCTTTGCATCTGTAGGGCGGCCATGTTTATTGATAAATACATGACTTGTGTTTCCTACTACAAGAAGTGTATCTTCTCTATAAACTTCGTAAGTGAAGGTTACCATTCTAGAAGAGAATTTGGATAAAGTTGTAATAACTGCTACTTCATCGTCATAATGTGCGGGTTGTTTATATCGACAGTTTGCTTCTACTACGGCTAGTATCAAACCAGCTTCTTCAAACAGCGTATAAGGCAACCCCAAATCCCGAAACAATTCTGATCTTCCCACTTCAAACCAGACTAAATAATTTGAATGATATACAACACCCATCTGATCAGTTTCAGCATATCGGACGCGTAAGGTTGTCGTCGAAGTTAGAGACAAAAATTCCACCCTCTTAACTATATTTAGTAAAACAATAAAACCTAATAAATAGGTAAAGAGAATAATTACAAAGTTTGCAATATTGATGAGTCAGAGATGCCTAGCAATAATATTTACATAAGTAGTAAAAAAGTAGTAAGAAACATAAGTAAAAAGCGCCAGAATGGCGCTTAAATTTTACTATGCATTAGGTTTTATGGCAAATAATTAAGTGGATTAACAGTATCGCCGTTCACAATTATCTCAAAATGCAAGTGTGGTCCAGTTGAACGGCCTGTTGAACCAACTAATCCAATTGTTTGTCCTTTAGATACCTGTTGACCGGCTGAAACAAGTAGTTTGGTGGAATGCGCGTAACGTGTCATAACGCCGTTGCCATGATCGATGAGAATTGCATTTCCATAACCCCCATCCCATCCTGCCGAAACAACAGTACCGGAAGCTCCCGCGACATATGGATCGCCCCTGTCACCATCAATATCTATTCCGGTGTGAAATCCACCCCAGCGGTATCCGTAGTAAGAATTGATACGACCACGGAGAGGCCATCCAATCCCAGAGACATTTCCTGATCCGCGAGATACATAACCTACTGTAACAGGTGCTCGCGAAGGACCTTTTGCTACTACCTGATTAACAGGCTTTTTCGTAATTTTCTCGTCTAAAACAGTCTTTTCAATGTTTTTACCATTCTTCTTTGTATAAGAATAAGTTACTTCCTTCAAACCATCACTACCCTCTTGCTTAACAACAGTTGTACCAGAGGCAAGGCCAAAATCTGTTTTTGTCGTTACATCAAAAGGAATTGTTTCAGTTCCTGTATATACTCCTTTGCTTATTACAGTTAAGTAAGGTGTAACACTTACAAGCTTGATTTTTTGACCAATTTGAAGTCTCGTATCCTCATTCATTCCAGGGTTACCAGCCAAGACTTCTTTTGTCTTCATGTCGTTTTTGCGAGCAATTAACCACCAAGAGTCATTTGGTTGTACTTCGTATTCTTTAGTAGTGGTTTGGCCGTCCTTAAGTATTTGAAGAACCTGCTCGGAAAGCTTAACCTTATCAGGCTGTAATTCAACTGGAGTCATCGTCACTGGTTCTTCAAATTCAATTGAGGATACTTTGTTTGATTCGCTTGGTTGAGCATAAAAGTCTTTGTAAGTATTAAGTACTTTTTCTAACTCTTCTTTACTGGGCAGTACCGCAACTTGGGTTCCAGAAATCTTTAACTCATAACCCTCGATATAAGATGTAAGTTTACTTTCTAGGTCATTTTCTGAAACCTTATCTAAAAGTGCAGCCTTTTTAACCCTAACACTTTGGTAGTCAATTTTGTCGTGTGTCATGGCTTTCTGCCCTACTGGTTGGCCTCGTTTTTTAAGGATGCCGTCAACTAATTTCTGGCCATCTTCTAAACTAGACACTAGGCCTACCTGTTGACCATTGATAAGTATATAAGCTGCTGAAGTAGTTCCATTGAGGTAAGTTATTCCACTTCCGGCCACTAGAACTACTGCAATAGCCCCTGCAATCACCTTAGGTGATTTCCAGGAAAAGTCGTTCAAGGTAACTTTTTTAAAAATGTTACAAACTTTAGTTGTTCCGGTTTTTGATAAAGATACTAGTCGAGTAGAATAATTTTTGACTTGCTTATGGACATTAGAGTTATGGGTGAAAAATTTCTCTTTTATTAGTTCTAAAATTAACTTTTTCATTCTAGCCCCCTTCCTATTTGGACAAGCCATGCATTTATTATAGCATTTCATGTACATAATCGGAACAAAAATCAGAATTAATTTTTTGACTTACTAATATATAGTGTTATAATATGACAAGTATCATTTTGGATTTGGCTTATATAAGAAGGGGAAGTTAGTAATGAACGAGATTAACGTGTTAATTCAAAGGATAAATGAGCTGTCACGTAAGCAACGCTCGGAAGGACTTGAAGAATGGGAACAGGCTGAACAAGAAGCTCTTCGTCAGGAATACCTATCCTTTATTAGAGGTCAGGTACGCTCTTCCCTTGAAAATGTAAGGATAGTTGATAAACCTATGTAGTATTAAAATTTAATTTTTTCTAGCTATGATTATAATTAGCTATGATTATGTCAGAAAATATTTTAAGTGCTGTCACATGTTCGTGGCAGCACTTTTATAAAATGCAATAGAATACTTGTTATTTGCTTTTGCTTAGAAAAATCTGACGGAACTCACGGCTACTCGTTGTTATATACTCTGTAAAAAGACGTTTACCGCATTTTTTGCAAAAGAGCTTAACGCGGTTGCTAACAGAATCCCGCCTAAATTCTATCCATCTATCATCTGTATGTTCAAATCCACACCTGCATAAAAGACGTGGTCTTTCAATCATGTTTTTCACCCCAAGAAAAAGCATCTAAAATATAAGAGTATTGTAGCATGATTTTTTGGCTTGTGAAATATAGCTCATTAGAATACTTATCTATAACAGTATAAGATAAATAATATAACGTGTTATAGTAACTTTTTAACTAATGCCCCTTGCAAAGCGTCTAAAGAAAGCTCTTAAACCTGTCTCGTTCCCAAAGTTAGGCTTAATACCTAAAAGCTTGCTTGCTATTTCCTCAATTTTAAGACAAAAATTATTGTTTTTGTTATTAAGAAATATTGGTTTCTGCTCTTTTAATGATCTGCTAATTGCTTTATCGTTCGGTAACCAGCCGAGCAGTTCAGTCTCAATGCCCAGAAATTGGTTCGCAGCCTTAATAAATGTCTGGCTTGTTTGGTGTGCTTCTTCTGGGCTATCACATCTGTTTACCACTAAACGAGGCAAAATTAAGCCTCTTTGACGTAATGTCTTTGTTAAAGCGTAAACATCCATTAAAGCATGTGGTTCAGGAGTGGTTAATAGGATGATTTCATCAGCTGCTCCTAAAAAATTTAAGACTAGTTCACTTAGACCTGCCCCAGTGTCAATAATTAAAAAATCACAATCAGCCTCGAGTGCTCCAAAACCTGAAATGATTCTGTTGAATTGTAGGGTGTCTAAAGTTGTTAAGGCCGAAATGCCACTTGATCCGGGAATTATGTGTATACCACCTGGTCCAGGAGTTAGGATATCACGTAAAGTACATTCGCCGTAAATGACATTAGTTAAGTTAAGACAACTATTGAGTCCAAGCAACACCTCAATATTAGCCATACCAATGTCTGCGTCTAATAGTACAACATTTTGCTGAAATTGACTTAGTGCTAGGCCTAAGTTAATTGAAAATGTAGTTTTCCCTACCCCACCTTTACCGCTTCCCACGGCAATAACGCGTGTTGAATGAGTGGTAGATGATGTTGGAGTGGTAACACTCCAAGACTTTTTTGTTGTATTTCTAGCGAGAACGGTTGAGGTTAATGTATACCTTGAGTCAATCCCTTGCCAGCGGATTATAGTCCCTATCGGAATAAGTAAAAGGTAACCACGATGAAGTGAAAGCTGCAAATCAAGGCGGTCAGGGTAAACAGCCAGAACCTCAGCGTCGTATACGTCACGATATAGGTTTGAATCAGTAGTAAATCTTAATCTTTGTCCAGGTTGAAACACCACTGAACAAACCTCCTGATTAACAAGCTTACTCTTTTCTCTTTCGACACCATAAGACTTCTTCCCTCTTTTATAAGTTAACTTTTTATAAATAAGAGTTTACTTACTGCTAACAACTAATGTTTATAAAAATATCCACTCCCATTTGATAACTGCATTTTTTAAGATAAACAAAGCATACTAAATCTGTGATAGTTAAATGAATGCAGGGGAGGTTCAACTGTGCCAGAGAGAGTGATAAAATTTGGTGGCGTCAAGATAAGAAACTTAGTTCCTCCGGTTAAAATTAACAGGTTTGTTAATAAGCTTCCAAATGATAAAAAAGATTCACTATTTGAGGTAGCCAGTGAATTGGCTGATGCTGGATTGATCGAAGTACTTAACGATCGTTCACATAGTACAATAGATAAAGATTTAGTAGATGATATGAGTACGGATACAGGAAACTATAGTACAGATACCGATTTTAAAAGGGAAATGGAGTTCTAATTTACTTTAATAAAAAAACGACCGGGGTTACAGATTTAAGGCCCCGGTCGTTTTTATACTATTTGGATATAAATTACCATATTATGGACAGTTTATTGTTGCCTAAGGCATCTCGCCATAAGGCTAGTCCCGGGCAAGATTTCCTTATTCTGCAATTATTACATGTACGCCAACCTTAGTAAGTTCCTCTTGCATACCTTTCGGTAACCTTGAATCAGTTATCAGAATATCAACAACATCCCAGTTAGCAAAAGTGTGATAGTAAACCTGACCTAATTTTGCACTATGGGCGAGAAGGATTACCTTTTTTGCTGCTTTAATCATCGCTTGCTTTACTTCGGATTCCAGCATGCTCGTGGTTGATAAACCCTTCTCAATACTAACACCTGTGGCAGCAAGGAATACCTTGTCAGCATTAAACCCAGCAAAGCTGGATCGTGTCATTGGACCGACTAAGGCAAAGGTTGTTCCTCGGACTTCCCCACCTGTGATCAAAGTTGTAACTTTTTCTTTGCTACCTAGTACGCTGGCAATTGGAAGAGAATTTGTAATTGCAACAGTTGTTTTGGTCAGAGCTTGAGCTAAGGCTAAGGTAGTAGTACCGGCATCAAGAATAATTGATTCGCCATCATTTATTAACTCTGCAGCTGCCCTGCCTATCAAAGTTTTTTCCCGCTCTGCCTCACCCAGTCGAGTTAAAAAAAGCGGATCAGTACTGACTTGATTGTTTGGATAAATTGCTTTTCCATGTTCACGTTGTACTAAGCCCATAGAAGCCAATGTTTTTAAATCTCTGCGAATAGTCATCTCTGAGACATTTAAACGTTGGGCCAGTTCTGTTACGGTCAAATGCCCATGTTCTTGAAGTAAAAAGCGAATTTCTTCTTGTCGATCAGAAGACATGAGCTTCTCTCTCCTTCGGCTTAGATAATAGTAACAGAACCTTCATACACTACTCCTGCCAAAGCATCCACAGTAATTGTTTGTCCTTCAGATATTTTATCCATAGCTTCCTTTGTGCCTACTATGGCTGGAATGCCATAATGTAGAGCAGTTATGGCAGCGTGGGAAGTCAAACCACCTTCTTCAGTTACCAAAGCTCCAGCTTTAGCGATAAGTGGAATAAAACCAGAATCAGTAGTTGGAGCAATTAAAATATCTCCATCCAGGAAACCACTAATATTAGGGCTTTCCATCTTACGAGCAGTACCAGAATAGGATTTTCTACCAATTCCTGAACCCTTAACTAGGACATTGCCAATTACTTGTACCTTAATCATATTAGTAGTTCCGACCTTACCCACAGGTACCCCGGCTGTAATAACTACAACGTCTCCGGTACTAATTAGATTATGACTTAGAGAAGCATTAACTGAGATGGAAAGTAATTCGTCTGTTCCTGAACCCTCTGGAATAACAATTGGCTCTATTCCCCATTGGAGCGTCAAGCGTCTAGCAGTACTTGCAAAAGGAGTTGCAGCGATGATGGAGGCTTTAGGTCGGTATTTTGAAATCATGCGGGCGGTTATTCCGGAATGTGTAGGAGTGATTATTGCAGAAGCATCTAAATCTGAGGCTATCGTGACACTCGCATGACTGATTGCCTCAGCCACGTTTAATTGAGGATGGCGTGCTTGTTTTTTATCAAGTGTACTCTCTGTACGTCTAGCTATTTTATCCATCATTTTTACGGCTTCAATCGGAAACTGGCCGGCAGCAGTCTCTCCGGACAACATTATTGCATCCGTACCGTCAAGAATTGCATTTGCTACGTCACTTGCTTCGGCCCTTGTGGGTCGAGGTTGCCTTATCATCGAATCAAGCATTTGGGTAGCGACAATTACCGGTTTACCTAACAATCGGCACTTCTTGATCATTTCTTTTTGATAGACCGGGACTTCTTCAACAGGTATCTCCACTCCCAAGTCCCCACGGGCAACCATCAGTCCGTCTGCCACCTCGAGAATGGAATCTAGGTTTTCAATTCCTTCCTGACTTTCAATTTTTGCTATGATTGTTATCTGATGACCTGATTCTTCAACAATTCTGCGTACAGCTAAAATATCAGCGGCTTTTCTGGTAAAGGATGCAGCAATGAAATCAATTCCTTGGTTGAGTCCGAATTTAATATCATCGATATCTTTTTGAGTCACTGCGGGCAGTTCAATTGGAGCACCAGGAACGTTTACCCCTTTACGAGACTTAAGTAAGCCACCGTTAATAACTTTTGTGATTATTTTTTCAGGCTCAGTGGACATAACTTCCAGGTCAATTAACCCGTCATCTAGCAAGATATGGTTTCCGGCTTTAACTTCCTTCCATAAATTTGAGTAAGTTATTCCTACTCTTTCTGTAGTACCTAAATCACCTATTGTATCTAAGATCATTATTGATCCGTTTTTAAGTTCAATTCCGCTGTCAGGTACTAAACCTGTGCGGATTTCAGGGCCCTTTGTGTCAAGGAGAATGCCAAGATGCTTTCCCATCCGGATAGCTTCTTCCTTTAACACCCTCATTCTGGCACCATGCTCTTCGTGAGTTCCATGTGAGAAATTAAGCCGTGCAACATTCATTCCCGAGGCTAGCAGTTCTCTAACTTTCTCTGGGGATTCTGTAGCTGGTCCTATAGTACAAACGATTTTCGTCCGCCTCATCTTTTTCCCCCCGATTTAGCAATATAATTTCATATCCCTTTTAAAGCAATTAAATTAACCAAATCTACAACTCTGTTAGAGTAACCCCATTCGTTATCATACCATGCCAATACCTTAGCCATGCGATCCCCCATCATCATAGTGGAAAGAGAATCTACAATTGAACTATGAGGGTTGCCATTGAAGTCCCGGCTAACAAGAGGTAGATCTGTATAAGCTAGGATGCCTTTCATTTTTCCATCAGCTGCTTCTTTTAGCTTAGCATTTATCTCTTCTTTGGTTGTTGGGCGGGAGAGGTTAACCACTAAATCTACTAGAGATACATTTGGAGTAGGAACACGAACAGCCAATCCATTTAGCTTTCCTTTTAATTCCGGAAGAACTAAGGATACTGCTTTAGCGGCGCCGGTAGTTGTTGGGATCATTGATTCATAGGCTGAACGTGCCCTTCTCCAATCCTTGTGCTCCAAGTCAAGAATGCGTTGGTCATTAGTAACTGAGTGAGTAGTAGTCATCATTCCCTGCTCAATACCAAATTCATCCATCAAAACTTTTGCAACGGGCGCCAAACAATTTGTGGTACAAGAAGCATTTGAAATTATGTGATGTTGTTCAGGGTTATATTTATCATCATTTACTCCCAATACGATAGTAATATCTTCGTTTTTGGCAGGGGCAGAGATTACTACCTTTTTAGCACCTGCTTCGAGATGTAGTGCTGCTTTGTCCCTATCGGTAAATCTGCCGGTAGATTCAATAACTACATCTACTCCAAGATCTTTCCAAGGAAGTTTCTGCGGCTCTTTTTCGGCTAATAGTTTAATTTCACGGCCTTCAACAAACATGCTTCCGTCTCTTTGCTCAACGGAATATGGGAGAATGCCATGGACTGAATCATACTTAAATAGATGTGCTAACATATCAGCACTTCCTAAGTCATTGACAGCAACAATTTCGAGGGGGGCAGATGATTCTAAGGCTGCTCTCATTGATAGCCTTCCGATTCTACCGAATCCATTAATAGCGACGCGAATGGTCATTTAAACATTACCTCCTTAATTTTAGCTATAAAAGTTTATGTAAACAATTATTCTGCGCGAATAAACAAAATCCTGCTAGTATGGATGTTTATTTACACAAAAATAATTATATTGCTTTATACGGTAACGAGATGTTCTGATCAGATTTTGATGGCTCTAAATTAGATTTCCCAGAAATCTAAAAAACTTGCAAAGTCATAAAATGTGCTTTGCAAGTTTTACTGAAGGAATCAAATCCAAAGACTGATCATTGATTCCGCGATTTTCTTCAACATATTTATTAAACTTCGAAGGAAAATGTGATAAAAACAATTGTTTGTAGCTTGCTCTGGCTGGTAAATTACTTCAAAAGAATCAGGTGCTAATTCCTTTCTTGCAAAAAAATATTTTAATAGAGGGTGTTGAAAACACCCTCTATCCTGTTTAACTTTGACGTTGATGATTTAGAATTGTGCGTTCTCGCTGAGTATCATATTCAGTATAATGTGGGTCTCTTACAGTTATTGGCGATTTTGCCCGAGAAACCTTTTTGCGGCCACCCATATTAGCATCCATCCTTTCAGCTTGATGATTATAAGTTTTAAACTAGAAAGAAGGTGTACATTTATTTTGACCATCCTGGTATCAAGGTATAAAGGATAATATAGTTAATACTGAAAGTTTCAGCTAATTAGTTATAGGTCTTAACTTTTAGATATTAACTTTTAGATATTAAGGGTTATAACTATAGGTCTAGTGATTATGGTCATGATGGGAATGTAAATGGTTACATACAGCATCTGTGGTTACTAATGTACCGTTTGTATATGCGTTAATAATCTCC
>JAJZSC010000029.1 GCA_021849995.1 Bacillota bacterium
ACCAACGATATTGCCCAATGTTACCGGAATTAAATTGTTAATGACAACAGAGCTTACCGTCAGGCTTCCGGTTTTAGCACCGAGAGCTGCAACCGCTGCTGGGCTTGCTTTCAAGAATAAGCCAGCTGCCAGGTAATACATATTCGCAACACTATTTTCGAAACCACTGGTTATAAAGAGCATGATCGGGAAGAAAATACCTAATATTTTACCTGTCACATCCTTAGCCGCATACGCCATCCAAACGGCAAGACAGACAAGCCAGTTGCACATTACTCCGCGAAAGAAAGCCTCACTGAAGGTCAAATTGACCTTTGAAAGTGCTATCTTTAGAGCATAGGCTCCGCTCATATAATCATTAATCTTCCATAAACCAGATGCATTCATCATCCATGCCAACAAAACAGCGCCTATAAGGTTACCTGTAAACACCCAGAGCCAGTTGCGAAGTAGTTGTTTTGCGGTAATCTTTTTCTCAAGAAACCCGACCCACAGTAAAACATTACCTAGGAAAACTTCCCCTCCACAGATCACCACCATAATTAATCCGGCACCAAAAATAATCCCTGCCAAAAAGCGTCCTACACCCACAGTACTGAAATCGTGAACAGCCATCGTAGATGCTTCAGCAGCAAAGCCTATATACGCCCCTGCCATAATCCCTAGTATAATCATTTGCGAGATACTCATTTGAGCTTTTCGGATACCAGTGTTCAGTGCATTGTATGGGATTTCCTTGGGCGTATAGCACTCCAATTCTGTAACACCTGCCCTTAATAATAAAGTTTAGTGCTATTAGAATAGCCCTACAATTTTTCCTTCACTGTCAATATCCATTAATTCTGCAGCTGGTCGCTTCGGCAAACCAGGCATAGTCATGATTTCTCCGGTGATGGCAACTAAGAAGCCTGCTCCTGCTGCAACTCGCACTTCCCGAACTGTAACAGTGAAACCAGACGGTCTGCCTAACTTGCTAGCATCATCACTTAAGGAATACTGGGTCTTAGCCATGCAAATTGGGGTCTTATCATAGCCAAGTGCTGTTAACTCATCAATTGCTTTTGAAGCTGCAGGTGTGAAATTGACATCATCTGCTCCATAAATTTCTCTGGCAATGATTTTGACTTTATCTCTAATCGGTAATTTTTCATCGTATAAGAATTGGAAATTACTTTCCTTTTCCATCGCCTCAATAACTTTCTTGGCGAGCACTTCTCCACCTTCACTACCCTTAGCCCAAACTTCAGAAAGGGCTACTTGTGCGCCTAGCTCGTTGCACTTTTGTTCTACAAATTTGAGTTCTTCTGCTGTATCTGTTGGGAAAGCATTGATGGCTACAACAACCGGAAGACCGAACTTACCAATGTTTTCGATATGTTTGCCGAGATTTACAAAGCCCTTATTTAAAGCAGCAATGTTTTCTGTACCAAGATCAGCCTTAGCTACACCGCCGTGCATCTTCAAGGCGCGTACGGTTGCCACTAAAACAACTACATCTGGTTTTAAACCTGCAAAACGGCATTTAATATCTAGGAACTTCTCTGCGCCCAGATCTGCTCCAAAGCCTGCTTCAGTTACCACGATATCTGCCATTTTAAGACCATATTTAGTTGCCATTACACTATTACAGCCATGGGCAATGTTCGCAAAGGGGCCTCCGTGAACAAATGCCGGAGTATTTTCAAGGGTTTGAACGATGTTCGGTTTAATGGCATCTTTGAATAACATGGTTAAGGCGCCAGCAATTTTAAGATCTGCCACTTTAACAGGTCTGTTGTCATAGGTGTAAGCAACGATAATTCTGCTGATACGTTCTTTCATATCTTCAAGGTCGCTGGCCAGACAAAGAATTGCCATCATTTCTGAGGCTACTGTGATGTCAAAGCCACCTTCTCTGGGAACACTGTTAGCCTTTCCTCCGAGTCCAAGGACAATATTCCGTAAGGCTCTTTCGTTTAAATCCATTACTCTTCGCCAGGTAATGCGGCGAGGGTCAATTCCGAGTTCGTTGCCATGGTGAAGATGGTTATCTAGTACTGCTGCCACTAGATTGTGGGCAGTGGTTATAGCATGGAAGTCTCCAGTGAAGTGCAGGTTGATATCTTCCATTGGAACTACTTGAGCATAGCCGCCGCCAGCTGCTCCACCTTTTACGCCAAAACAAGGTCCGAGGGAAGGTTCTCTTAAAGCAATTGCAACCTTACGTCCTAAACGTCTAAGGGAATCTCCGAGTCCAACTGTTGTTGTGGTTTTTCCCTCTCCTGCTGGAGTAGGGTTAATCGCACTTACCAATACAAGTTTACCATTAGGATTGTCTTTGAGTCTGTCCCAGGCTTTAAGGGATACTTTTGCTTTGTAGTTTCCGTAGAGCTCAAGCTCACTAGCGCTTAGACCAAGTTCTGAGGCTACATGAGTTATGGGCTTCATTTCCGCCAATTGGGCTATTTCAACATCGCTTTTCATTAATTTCTACCTCCTATAATTGTTCCTATAATTGGGTACGTGCTGCCAGCATAGTGTTGTGTAATAACATGGCAATAGTTAAAGGTCCAACTCCGCCTGGTACTGGGGTGATAGCGCCTGCGACAGGAGCTACGTCTTCAAAGTCGACATCGCCGACCAATCCGCTCTCAACTCGGTTGATTCAAACATCGATTACAATCGAACCTGGTTTTACAATATCTTTGGTTACGTAGTTAGGTCTACCAATTGCAGCAACTAAGATATCTGCTTCTCTGGCCACAGCTGCAAGATCTTTGGTTCTAGAATGACAGATTGTAACTGTTGCGTTTCTAGCTAACAAAAGTGCAGCCATTGGTTTACCAACAATATTGCTTCGTCCGATAACTACTGCTTTTTTCCCTTCTACGGAGATATTGTATTGTTCCAACATCTTAATAACACCATAAGGTGTACAAGGAACAAGCCCTTCTTCTCCAATGAAAAGCTTACCAGCATTAATTGGATGGAAGCCATCGACATCCTTTAGTGGATTGATTGTATTGAGTACTGTATCGGTATCTAGATGTTTTGGCAGGGGTAATTGAACCAAAATACCATGAATTTCTTTGCGTTCATTTAAGTTATTTACAACCTCCAGAAGAGTTTCCATTGAAGTCTCTTCGGGAAGAGCTATAACTTCTGAGTACATACCAATTTCTTCACAAGTTTTCTTTTTCTTGTTTACATAAACTTTGGATGCTGGATCACTTCCAACAATCACGACGGCCAAGCCAGGCTTAATTCCATGATCCCGAACGAAAGCCACTACTTCATCCTTGATCTGCTCCCTAATCTTAGCTGCTACCATTTTTCCGTCTAAAATTCTGTTAGAATCAACTGACATTACTCATCCTCCTTTATTATCTAACCTATCACTAACGTATCTTTTCGTTAGCGATAAATAAGAATCTTGAATCCATATTCCGCTATTTCAAAATTCCTTAATGACTCCCTATCTTTTCGTATCATATTATGGTACAATGTGCTATATCGTGATACTATAATTATACATTGACTTAATTTAGCTTTCAAGATTGTAAATATAGAAAATTGCTTCTTATCTAAACAAAAACAAAAACAAAAAAGTAAATGTAATGAACAAAAAAGCTGCACTCGCGTGCTCACGCGTCTCCGCGAAATCGGTTCACTCGGCATCGGTCATCTCCTCCGTTTAATTTTCATGCTTTTTGGTGGCACATCTGTGGCATGAAGGTCTGATATACTAACAAATTAGCAGCAAGAGAGGTAGAAAGAAATGAATAAAACTGTTATACAATCTTTATCCAGAGCTATAGAAGTATTGAAATGTTTCGAAGATGCTGATGAGCTTGGTGTAACCGAAATCAGTAAAGCCATTGGGCTTCATAAAAGTACAACATTTAATATCATCACCACTCTGGAACTGCATAGATTCCTCGAGAAAAACGAGAATACGGGAAAATACCGCTTAGGTATTGAACTGTTTAGAATGGGAACGAAAGTAAAATCAGACTTTCGCAATATATCCCTTCCCTACTTGGAAAAGCTTGCGGCTGAATTTAAAGAGACTGTCAACCTGGTGGTGAGAGACGCAGGACATGTACTTTACCTGGAGAAGATTGAAAGTCCACACTCTATGCGTATCAGTACTATGGTAGGAGGACGTCTTCCTATTAACGCTACTGCTGTAGGGAAGGCTATCTTGTCAAGTCTGCCGGATAATGAGGTATTGGAGGAAATTAAAAACTTTACCTTCAAAAAATTTACTGATTACACTATCTCTGATAAAGATGAGCTCTTGGAATATATTAAGAAGGTGCGGACAACTGGTTATTCTGAGGATTTACAAGAATTGGAGCCTGGGTTAATGTGTGTTGCAGCACCAATATATAATCATACCGGAAAAGCTTTCGCTGCTATCAGTGTATCTGGACCAACCTCAAGAATGGACGAGGAAGTCAGGAAAAATATCGGCAGATTCCTGATAAACGTAACCGACGAGATCTCGAAAAAACTGGGTTATAAGTCAGCACTAACTAAAATTTAATATAGAAAAACTAAGAGGCGCATACCCGCATGCGCCTCTTAACTATTCAGGATCAATATGTTATTACCTACTTTTCCTTTTCTTTTGCACCATTCAGATTTTCCATGTCATTTAATGGAACTACAAATGGAACCACGAAGCAATGAAAATTCTTAACATCTTAGGTGGCATAAGTGCATCTAGGCTGCCGCCTGCGTTCAAAGCTTGACGCCAGCCAAGATTTCTTTATCCCTATATTTTGCTTCTTGTGATGCTATTGCCGAAATTGATTGCTGTGGTGACATCCCGAAATGCTTTTTATATACAGTACTAAAATAACCTGAATTTTCGAAACCGACTTTCTTAGCAACTTGAGTCACTGAAAACTTACCAGTAGCTAATAAACTCTGGGCATGTTCCATCCGAACTCTTATTACATAGGATGCAAAACTTTCTCCGACATTTTTTTTGAACATTCGGCTAAAATAACTTGGACTTAAAAAAAGCTTACTGGCAATCTGATCAAGAGTAATGTCTTCTTGATAGTTTTGACGAATATAAGCTGCTGCCCATTTTATAGATTGTTCAGTTTGAGTTTCATTTTCCAGACAAAGGAAACGATTAACGCTTTCAATTAATTCAAATAAGATATATTCTAGTTCCCCGTAGCTTCTTACTGCCGCAATCCTCTCTAAATATTGTTGGGTAATTAATCGAGCCTCTTTTTCAGGAATAAACTGCTCCGATAAGGCCATCAGAATAGCATTAACTATTTGATTTGCTACAGCAATCACCTGTTCAGGGGAAATAAATCGATCCGAAACATTACTGAAAGCTTCTTTTATCTCTTCCTGGGCTTTATCCACCCTTCTTTCCAATAAGCGATTCAGGACCGTCTTTTCCACAGATAAGACACTAGGTAAGTAGTCCTGAACTGATCCTAATTGAGCCAACAAGAAAATTCCGGGAACCCTCCAAAACAATGCTGTTTTACGAAGCTTGTCAGCGCTATCGAAAGCCGAAGGTATATCACTTTGCTCATTAATAGGAACAAGACCCGCATATATCTTAATTTCTTGATCATGCTTATAGGTTTCTATCGTTTTAGTTTGAACTTGCTGAGTTTTCTCATCCCATACCTCAACAAATCCCACCACATCACCCGAGGGGAGGATTTCGCATAGTCCAAAGCCACTATTATCTTCAATTCCTTTCGCCAATAAGTCCCTTAATCCTTCCTCTGTTAAGATCTCTCCCTTCTTATCACAAAAAGTTGCTACAAGTATGCCCTTAAAATCAAGGGTACTTAATCCCAGCACACTTTTTAGATTTGCAGGGATTGAGTCTGTCCTTCCAGCTGTGATAAGATCCAGCATTACTTGACGTTTTAGAAGCGGCTTCATTTTTTCTATATTTTCTTGGGTGTTATTCATTTGGTGATGGGCAAGTCTCTGCTTCGACGCTGCTTCAATACCTTTTTTTAAAACATCGGCAAGTACTTCAGGTTTAATAGGTTTGAGGAGATAATCATCTACATCAGCCCTTACAGCTTTTTGAGCATATTCAAAAAGCTCAAAGGCAGTTAATAAATAGACATTAGTGGATGGATGATCCCTTTTAATAATACTCGCAGCAGAAAGCCCGTCCATTAATGGCATATGAATATCCAAAATTACAAACTCTGGAGAGTGTTCATTGACTAAATTAATTGCCTCTTCCCCGTTTTCAGCTTCCCCACAAATACATAATGGCAATTTGAAAGTGTTAATAACGTAGCGAATAAATTTAATTTCGGTTGGCTCATCATCTGCAATTACTATTTTGTACATAATTAAACCTCCCGAACCCTTAGAATCAGAATGGTCACAAAGCAGCCGGTATTTTAATGGTTACTTTTGTCCCTTTTCCCTCTAAACGTTGAATTTCCAGACTAAATCTATCTTCAAAAAAATGCTCCAGTCGATTATAGATATTTTTCAGTCCGATACCCTTCGGTCCAGAAAAAGATTTGAAACCCTCTTCTTTAATTTTGTTAAATTGATCAATTATCTTCTCAGGTACACCAGTTCCATTATCAATTACTTCAAAGACTGTAAATTCATCTCCCAAATAGCCTTTAATTTTTAATTGTCCTACCCAACGAGTATCCTTAAAACCGTGAATGATAGAATTTTCTACAAGAACCATTAACATCATAAATGGAACTTCGACTTGCAATACTTTTTCTTCAATATCTATTTCAGCTTCGAATCGATGTGGAAATCTAGTTTTTTGAATAAAAAGATAATCATTAACATATTCTAGCTCTTCTTTAACAGTAATTAAAGAGTTATTTTTACCCAAACTACAGCGCAGTAGATTTGATAAAGCATAAGTCAAAGATGATACTGTAGTCGCACCCTCCATAACGGCCATTTGAGCAATTGTATTTAAAGCATTAAATAAAAAGTGAGGATTTACCTGTGATTCTAAAAACCTTAGTTTAACTTCGTTTAAGGAGCTCTCAAGCTCGGCTTGTCTCTGCTTTTCCATTGATAACTTTAACCGAAAAGCATTCATCTGCTTTTCTCTAGCTGAAAAGATAATTACCTGGATCAGAGAAGCTGTTACAAGGGAAATAGTTTCTGCTGCAGAAACTATATGATTATGCGATAACTCAGCTAAATCCAAATATTTCTTCCAAGCCAATTCATAATATTCAACAGGAAAATATCCCCTAATCACGCCTTGTATTCCTGTCGAATGAAGGGCCTGCAAACCATAACCACAACCCAGATAGCCTAACAGTCTTTCGTTAATAATAATCGGCGAATGAATTGAAGTAACGCTATACCTACAGTTGTAAACTCCTAACTCAGTACAATCATTTTCGTGTGCTGCTTCAGGAAATAAATAACAATCACCAGCTTGCAATCTATAACATAACCTGCAAAATTCCGGTAGATTTTCCTGTTCTAAATACTGATTACCCATTGTATTTACCAAAGTCACCGGCAAATCGACACTCCGGGAAAACCTGTCCACAATCGGCTGTAAATGAATACTGTCAATAAGTTCATCTAGCTCTACATCATCTATCCAAGATAATTCGCCAAAAGGAAACGGCAGCACAGGTGTCACGATACTAATGAATTTCGCAGGTTTACCAGACTTGTTCACAATCCTATGCTTCCCGCCACCACGTATATACCCTAATTGACCCTTTTGCAATACTATCTCTTGATCATTGCACAGATGATTACTCTCACCTTCAAAACCCATTACTATCTCCTCGTAACCCGGGTGACAATGGATCTTGTGTTCTTTATCAGGGTAAACTGTAACGATAGATATCTTGCTCTGCGGTTGATAACCACTCGGATCTAGTTGGAGCCAGTATTGCTCACCCCAAGACGTGAACTGTTCGCCCGCAATTTTTTGGTTAAAGAGACTTTCAATTTCAGTTCTAACTTCATTAGTCAAGCTAACACCTCAAATCCTAGGTAGTATATATAGTTTAGAAAGTCCGGGCTAGGATCTGAATCGGATGTAAAACTTCAGTTTGCAGAGAGAACTCTCTCTTTCCATGATCAAGCTGCATCATGCAGCCTGGACATCCTGCAGTCAAATACTGTGCCCCAGAAGACTTCACATTATCCATCTTTCTCTTTAGAATTTTTTGGGAAATATCAGTGTGTTGAAAGGAATAAGAACCCGCTGCCCCACAACACCAATTCGCTTCGGGCATTTCTTTAAATTCGACGCCTGGTATGCTCCTAAGGATTTCCCTTGGCTGACTTTTAACTTTTAAATTTCTACTTAGGTGACAGGAATCGTGATAAGTCACACTACAATCTTCAATTGGCTTTGGACCTACCTTCAAACCAGCTACATCAACCAAAAACTGATGAATATCTAACATTTTACTCGAGAACTCTTGCGCCCTTAAACGCTCTTCCTCAGAATTCCAATCCAGGCTTTGATAGTGTTTTAAACCATGTCCACAGCTGCCACAGTCCGTTACGATATAATCAACTTTTTTATCCAGAAAAGCCTGCATATTTTTACTCGCTAGTTGTAAGGCTTGAGTATTATCGGCATATGCTTGGTGTGGTAAGCCGCAGCAGACAGATTCCTCCGGAATAATGACTTCACAGTCATGCTGCTCCAATACCTTTATCATATCAAATGCTAATGATGGATATAAAGCATTTGTTAAGCAACCCACAAAATAACCGACCCGAAATTTTCTGGGTGATGTCTGTTCTTGCTTTTTCTCATTCTTATAATACAAATCTCGAAATGATTTTTCAGGGATTTCCGGCAGGATTTGCTCCTTACTCTTTAGTACCTCCGGAAGTATCTTGGTAACTCCAATTTTCCTGTTTAAACTGAGTAAGCGAATAACTCTCCGAAAACTTTGTGGACTAGTCATTACCTTTCTAAGTAATAGACTATCGGTTAATGCCATACCCTCTTGCTTATTCATTTCCTCTTTCATTTGGATAACTAGCTCTGGGGTATCTATCCGTGAAGGACATCTTTCAACACAAGCTCCACAGCCCAGACATAAATTGTTATATAACTTAAGTCGTTCACTAAGCTTAAGGCTTCCCTCTACATATTCCCTGACAAGTCTTATTCTTCCTCTAGAGAGCATGGCCTCATTCATGGTCGCATTATAAGTGGGACAAACTACAATACACCGTCCGCATCTGACACAGCGATCCGTCTTATAATACAGCTCCTCAAGCCGTTTGCTTACAGTTCTCATGTCGTCAGCCCCCTAAAATCCTTTTCCAGGATTTAAAATATTGTTCGGATCAAATATCTGTTTTATTGCGGCCATTAGTCGTAAATTCAACTCCGGATGCTGCAAGGGCATTAATTCCTTTTTGACAATTCCGACGCCATGTTCTCCGGTAATCGTCCCACCCAGGGCAATAGCTTCTTTATAAATATCTTGGATAGCCTTTTCCGCTATCTCGATTTCTTCCGGATGCCTTGGATCATAGCAAATATGTGGATGGGCATTGCCATCACCGGCATGTCCAAAGGTAGGAATTAGAATATCATATTTTTGAGCTACTTCCTGAACCTTACGCATCATTTGCGGCAACTTATTACGGGGAACAGTACAATCCTCAGGAAGGACAACCGGCTTATACGCTGACAGTGCGGCAAAGCCAGATTTTCTTCCAGCCCAAATAGCTTCTGCTTCTTCTGGAGTATTGGCTAGCCTAACCTCTCTGGCACCACAGGAACTACAGATATCTCTAACTTTAATGATCTGAGTGTCAACCTCAGCCTTGCTTCCATCAACTTCAATCAGCAAGAGGGCTTCGGCATCGGTCGGATAGCCAGAATCAATATAGTTTTGAATCAAGACAGCACTTGTTTTATCCAATAGTTCCAGCATCGAAGGAACCACTTTATTATCAAGAATCCGAGTAACCGCCACGGAGGCATCAGTAAGATCATCATAAACTGCCAACATGGTTCGTCTGGCTTCAGGCATAGGAATAAGTCTTACTGTAATCTCGGTGACTATTCCCAAAGTTCCCTCAGAACCCACGAGAAGTTGGGTAAGATTATAGCCACTAACGTCCTTAATCATTTTCCCACCGGTTCTAAGTACTTCACCGGTAGGAAGAACTACCTCCAAACCTAATACGTAACTGCGGGTAACACCATATTTTACTGCCTGTGGCCCACCTGCATCTGTAGCAATATTTCCTCCGATCGTGCACATATCCATTGCTTGGGGGTCTGGTGGATAGAAAAATCCAAGTTTAGCAACTTCTGCTTTAAGATGACCATTAATTACACCTGGTTGGCATACTGCGATAAGATTTTCTTTATCGATTTCAAGGATTTTATTCATGCCAACCATATCGATTACAATCCCGCCCTGCAGAGGAATATTTCCACCGCAGTTATTAGTAGCCGAACCCCGAGGTGTAACCGCAATCTTTTCACGGTTGGCAATTTTCATAACGGCTGCAACATCTTCTGTAGTTTCCGGTTTAACTACGATATCCGGTCTTTTTATATAGGTTGATACATCATAGGAATAACAAATTAGGTCCTCTGTCGCGGTACTAACCTTGTTTCTTCCAATGGAATCGGCTAATTCTCTTGCCACATTTTCTAACTTCATCTTAAGAACCCTCCTAAAAATTAGGCCTAAGCCTTAATTTTATTTGTACAAGGATATATGAAATTTAAAAAAATTGCGATTTATTCTTTTTATTCGCTGGCCTATTTGTTTTCCCTGTATGTTTTTTTGACTAAAATATTGGTATTTTTGTTCTAATATTGTGAAAAATAATACTTATAAAAAGCTACAAAACACCAGGATCACGTTACTGGCGTTTTGTAGCTTTTCTTGGCATCTCAGACCTCCATGCCACAGATGTGCCCACGAAAAAGCATGAAAATTAAACGGAGGAGATGACCGATGCCGACATTAATGAATCTTTCCTGCTTCTACCCCTGCCCACTGTTCATAACACTTAACTACAGAACACACGTCTTCATGAGCATAACCCTGAGCGATTGCCATCTGTAACATTTCCCTAACCAGTGAGAGAACAGGCATGGGGATTTGATTCTCTGAGGCCAATTGTTGGGCAAGGCTCAAGTCCTTGTGCATTAAAGCTGTTGTAAAGTTTGGTTGAAAATCGCGCTTAATTATCTTTTCTCCTTTGTAGTCCACCATCCCGCTGCGTGCTCCTCCAGAGATGACTTTAATAAACAATTCCGGATCAATTCCAACCTTAGTTGCCATAATAATACCCTCGGTAAAGGCAAGTAGATTAATAGCCCCCATGGTATTATTTGCCAATTTAGTGAAAGAACCATTGCCACTCCCGCCCATATGATAAGAGTTTTTACCCATAGAACTCAACAATGGAAGTACCTTTTCAAAATTCTCCTTTTTACCCCCAACCATAAAAGTTAGATTTCCTTCAATAGCCTGTTGCTCAGTTCCCATTACAGGCGCATCTAATACCTCTGCTCCTAGAGAGCCCAACTCCTCGGCCAGCTTTCTACTGGTTTTTGGAGAAATTGTACTGGAATCAACAATGATCTGGCCGCTTTTTACCCCGTATTTAATACCTTCTTTACCAAGGAATACTTCCTCAACAACGGCATCATTCGATAGCATAGTAAATACCACATCACTCATGCGGGTAACATCAGCAGGACATGCTGCTATCTGAGCACCTAGCACCCGTAACTTTTCTGACTTATCGCTTGTACGGTTAAAAACGACTAGAGAATATCCGGCTTTCAATAAATTCTCAGCCATTGGTAAGCCCATTGTACCCAGTCCGATAAACCCGATTCTTTCCACTCAAATTTCCCCCTTAATTTCGTATATGGCAATTATAGAGCATATAATTCCTAGTGCGAATATATTTTCTTGCCTTGATTACTCAAAATTATCACTCTAGCAGCATAAGTTTTAAACTTTTAACGTCCTCTGCTATTCCGGTTGGGCCCTGAAACTCTAACTCTGAACGTGATCCAAATCCGTATAATACTCCGATCGAGTCAATTCCATTTTCCTTGGCCCCGATAATGTCGTGTTTTCTGTCTCCGACCATGACTATCTTCATATTTGATCTGAAGCCTCCGTAATTTAGCGCGTATGAGATTACCTCACCTTTTTTAACGCGACTTCCATCTAGATTGCTGCCAACAGTAAAGCAAATAAAATTGTCTAAACCAAAATGCATTAATATCTTCTCAGCAAAAACTGTAGGCTTAGAGGTAGCAACAACTAATTTTTTCCCCCATTTATCCAATTCTTCAAGCAGTTCTGGTATACCGAAATAAACTAAATTCTCAAATATCCCTGTAACAGAGAAGTATTCTCTATACTTCTCGATTGCCTTAGTCGCCATTATGTCATCAAAGTGATAATATTCCTGAAAAGATTCTTTTAACGGTGGTCCTATGAACTTTTTTAGACTTTCTAGGTTGTTCTCTTCAATTCCAAAATGCTTTAAGGCGTATTGAACTGACTTGGTTATTCCCATAAAAGGGTTGGTTAGCGTACCATCTAGATCAAATAAGATAACATCATATTTGCTTTCCATTCGTAAATTCCTTCTCCTCTCTAAATACTCTCTAACTAATACCGTCCATACATTTCCTAAAGAAATCTTTGCTTGCGCCAAGCTCCTAAGCAGGCGGCTGGTCAAATTCACTGCCACAGCACCTTTACGTCATCCTGGCAGGTGCTGAAGTTCATGATTTCAAAAAACTAAGCGGCTAGCCGAGATGGCTAGCCTATGCCTTTGTATTTATAGTTTTTTCATTCCCATAAAGACCTTCTCAGGAGTGATTGGTAAGCTCGTTACTCTGACACCAACTGCATTGTAAACTGCATGAGAAATCGCTGGAGAAGGAGTGTTAATTACAACCTCACCTATCGATTTTGCTCCAAAGGGGCCTGTAGGTTCATAACTTTCCTCGAAGGCTACCCGTACGTTACCGATATCCTTTCTACAGGGGATCTTATACTGCATAAAGGTATTTGTTCCCATATTACCTTTTTCATCATATCTTACTTCTTCATAAAGCGCCATGCCAATTCCCTGAACAAGACCGCCTTCGGCTTGGATCCTGGCAAGGTTGGGATTTATCACGGTTCCACAGTCTACTACCGCTACATAGTCAACCAAGTCTACTTTTCCTGTTTCTTTATCTACCTCTACTTCTGCAAATCCTGCCATAAAAGGTGGCGGGGAGACCGGACTTCCATAGGATCCTGTCCCAACCAATTGAAGATTCCCCGTTCCGATAGTTCCCAAGGCTGCAATCTCGGCTATCTTCTGAAGACTTACAGTTTTATCTCCACAAATTGTAGCTATGGCTGCACCATCAAATTCAACTTCCTCAACCGCAACATCTAAAAACTTAGCGCCATA
>JAJZSC010000030.1 GCA_021849995.1 Bacillota bacterium
TCCGATCTTGGAAAAACCAATACCGCCGGTACAATTATATGTGGGCAGTATGTGTTCTAAATCAGTAATGTGACTATTATCCCTACACTTTTTGAAGTGTAGGGTATTTTTTGTCCATAATCAATTTTTCGCCATGTTTTGCTGTCAATGTGGAATATGGTTATTGAAGACAAACCATCGATCAATAGCATGGCACAGAAAACATTTTTTTGTCTTTCCGATAGGTTATAATTGGTTATTGAATCATTGAAATATTGAATTTACAAGATATGAAAATGAAGGAAGTTGTATTTTAGATTTTTATGAGTCTATGAGGAGTGAGAGTGTTGTATGAAAAGGGATCAAGACTTTTTCAAAGGCTGTCTAATTGGAGGGGCAATAGGTGATGCCCTTGGATGGCCTGTAGAATTCATGACGCTCAAAGAAATTACCCAGCGATATGGTCCTAGGGGTATTCAGGATCTGAAATTATTAGCAACGGGTAAAGCAGAAATAACGGACGATACGCAAATGACCCTTTTTACAGCAGAAGGGATTCTGCGAGCAGAAACAAGGGGACACGAAAAAGGGATTTGTCATCCTCCCTCCGTTGTTTATTATGCTTATCAGCGATGGTTACTCACTCAAGGTTACCCGAGAGTTCATGATTACGAGTGGATTTATGATGGTTGGCTGCTCCGTGTAAAAGAGCTTCATGCACGAAGAGCGCCTGGCAACTCCTGTTTATCTGCACTTTCGAGTCAAAAGCAAGGAACCATGGGTGAACCGATTAACAACAGCAAGGGCTGCGGCGGAGTGATGCGGGTTGCTCCAGCAGGTTTGTTTTATCGTAAAGAAAATGCTTTTAAAATGGCTGCAGAGTTTGCTGCGCTGACACATGGCCATCCTTCAGGGTATTTATCAGCCGGTGCTCTCTCATATATGGTCGCTTCCATTATAGAAGGTCAGGATCTTGAAACGGCGCTCAAAAACACAATAACCGAGCTCGAGAGCTATGACAATCATGAGGAATGTTCACAGAGTTTGAAACAAGCTCAGGTACTGTCCAAGAGTCATCTTTCTGACGTTGAAGCTATAACTCAACTTGGTGAAGGTTGGATCGGGGAAGAGGCTTTAGGGATTTCGGTTTATTGTGCATTAAAGTATCAGAATGATTTCGAGAAGGCATTGATTGCTGCTGTTAACCACAACGGAGATAGTGACAGCACCGGTGCTATTACAGGAAATATTTTAGGAGCCTATTTGGGTTTAAGTAAAATTCCCCCGGAATGGGTAGAGAACGTTGAATTAAAAGAAGTTCTGATACAAGTTGTGGATGATTTGCTGACGATACATAAAAAGGGCGAGGAATGGTGGGATCGTTATCCAGGTTATTAGGGAGGTGCTCAGGTGGCCATTACTTATAAGAAGTGTCCTAAATGTGGATCAACGAATTCGGTTCATATTGTCTACGGTATGCCAAGCAATGAGCTTTATCAAGAAGCCCAAGTGGGAAAGGTTAAACTGGGCGGCTGCCTTCTTGACCCGAGTAACCCCGAATACGTCTGTAAAGACTGTGAACATGAATGGAACAGAGTGCAAGCTGTTGATGAGGCTTACCGTAAAATAAAAGATCAAAGCATCTGTCGGTGGATACTTCGGGGGCTATTATGACGTGACCATTGATTTGAGAAACCTTGAAACAACATGGAACTTCCACGAAGGTGGGACTGAGGAAACGAGCAAGAAGTCTATCCGGGTTTCTACAGCAGAAGCTTTTATCGAGGAGCTAAAAATACTCAAACTACTAAACTGGAAAGCCAAGTACATCGAGATCGGTGTGTGTGATGGGACTCAGTGGAGCGTGGAAATTCTTACGAAGGGAAGAAGTATTAAAAAGTATGGTGACAATAAATTCCCAGAGGAATGGGAGTTGTTTTGTAGGCTTATTAGACAACTAACAAACAGAAAGTTTCAATGAGTTAGGTATTATGTTAAAGTGATTTGACTTGTCAGAACGCTTAAAAAGCGTTCTATGTTTTTGTTTCTGGAAAACTAACCGCGAGCTTAGGAGGAAATACAGGAAATAGGCGGAATTTTAGATAATGGTTACAAAGTTATGTCTAACGCATTCGCTAGAATAGAAAATGGCTTAGGTTATTAATGCAGTATCGCATAAAACGTATTTTTTGTAAATCTTAAATCCGCGTGAATCGAACAACTCGAAACAAATTGAATAATGAATTTTATACTGGAGGTTATAATTATGGATGAAATCATGACAGTCAACAAAAACGCAGGTACCGTAAAGATTATGACTGGCAAGAACTCACGACAATTATATGAACATCAGGTAAATGCAATTGCTGCACTCAATAAAATTGATGCCCAGGATAACTTTGGTACACTCGTGGTTCTTCCGACTGGCGCCGGCAAGACGATGACAGCTGCTACCTGGTTATTATGCAGCGCCGTTGACAAGAGTAAAAAGGTACTATGGATCGCGCATCGGCATCTATTATTAGAACAAGCTGCGGAAGCCTTTTCAAGGAATGCTTACTCGGAGCAGATGGTACACACGACAAACTTTACATACCGTATCATTTCGGGACAGCATGATAAACCAATACATATTAAAGCAGAAGATAACGTATTAATCGTAAGCAAGGATAGCATCATTAGAAACCTCGAATCCCTCGATAAATGGTTGAAAAATGAAAAAGAGCTTTATCTTATCGTTGACGAGGCTCACCATGCAACTGCAAAGTCCTATCGTAAAATTATTGATTATATTAAAACCAAGAATTTAAGCCTCAAAATATTGGGTCTTACAGCGACTCCATTTCGAACCTCAGAACAGGAGAAAGGACTTCTCGGCAAAATATTTACCGACGATATTTTGTATAAGATAGATCTGGATACTCTAATAAAGAAAGGGATTCTTTCAACACCTATTTGTGAAAGTTGTAATACGGATGTAATTTTAGGCGATAATTTAGGCCTAAATGCAATCAAAAGCATCGAACAATTAGATGTTATTCCTGAAGATATTGCCGAAGCAATTGCCGATAATAAAGAGCGCAACCGTTTTATAGTAAAAACATTTTTTGAGAACGATAGTTATAAAAAATATGGTCAAACCTTGGTGTTTGCTCTCAATAGAACTCACGCCTTTGTCCTAAAAGCTTTATTTGAACAATACGGCAAAAAGTATGGTATTAAAGCAGGAGTTATCGTTTCGGGAACAAGTGCGGAATTTATAGGGATTAATATTTCTAATGAAGAAAATCAAAGACAGATAGAAGCTTTTCGCAGGGGAGAAATACAGATACTTATCAATGTAAATATTCTTACGGAAGGCGTTGATTTGCCCAAAACGCAGACCGTCTTTCTCACCCGACCCACTATCTCTGCGGTATTAATGACTCAGATGATTGGAAGAGCTTTACGAGGAGAAAAGGCCGGTGGTACAAAAGACGCCTATATTGTGAGCTTTGTAGACAATTGGAACAGCAAAATAGCGTGGGTAAATCCTGAAAGCGTACTGTTTGATGAAGATAACGAATTTGTTAACAAAGACTTTGAACATAAGAAGCGAATCGTTCGCCTGATTTCCATTGAGAAAATTGAAGAATTTGCTCGTATTGTCAATGAAACCGTGGACACGACTCGTTTGGAAAGCCTTGATTTTATTAAGAGAGTGCCTCTAGGAATGTATATTTTTACATTCATCGATGAAAACAATATGGAACATAATCATCAGATCCTTGTTTATGACAGTACAAAGGATCAGTATGAGGAATTGATCGCTGCTTTGCCTGATCTATTTAAAGAACTGGGTATTGAAGATGAAGTGATAAAACCAAAATTGCTTTCAAATCTAATGGCAATCTGCGAAACGACGTATTTTGATGAGGATATGATACCTGCCTATAACAAGCGCGATATTGAATATTTGTTCAAATATTTTGCCCAGAAGGAGTCAGCACCCTTATTCATCCCTTTTGAGGAAATCGACAGAAAGAAAGTTGACCTAGCTATAAGTGCTAGAGAAATTGTGGCTAAAGATATGCGGCGTTCCGAACAAAACAATTATATAAACTCTATGTGGGAAGACGAAAACAACTTAGTCAAACTATACTTTGGGAACAAATATTTTTTCAAGCGCCAACTGGAAATAGAAATTGACAAGGCCTTAGGAGAATTTGAATATGTTCTCGAAGAGGAAAATGTTATTGGTGAAGAAAGAGATATCACCGCTCTATCTTTGCAGGAAATATGTAGGCAGGTCCCTGCTTATGGTAACCAGCTAAAAGCGACTGTATTTGAAAAAGCAAAAACAACCACAGGCCAATATAGATGTTCCGATTGCGGCAAGACATCACCACACAAAGCCTTGTTCCAGATCGACCATATCGTTCCGATGTCAAAAGGTGGGCTTACCAAACCTGAAAATTTACAATTACTTTGCAGAATTTGCAACCTAAATAAGAGTGATAAACAATGAAATATTTGTTTGCCCCCAACGATTTAGCCGTTTATTTTTTGATTTCCGATTTTCCGGTATCGGAAGAAAAAAGAATATTAGAGAGCTTATGGGAACAACAGAATTCTGCGATTTTACCTAAACATAGGACTAGCAAGAAGCTTTTCAGAAATTCTGTCTATAATGATCTAGCCATGTACGATTGTACACTGGATGAGTTAGACGAACTGAATCTTCTGATGCAGGACATGAATTATTGTAATTTTGACGGATCTGTAAATGAACAGGGAGTTATCGAAGGTTTCTTTAAAATCATTAAACTACAACTGACCTATACACCAAATACGGACTTCAGAAAAATCAAGTTAAGAACCTTGCTTGGAAGATTCGGATACAAAAGGAGATCGGCAAACCTAATAAGCTATATTGACGAAGCGCTTAAATCTTTGAGACTTGTCACTTATTTAAGAGGTTATGTCCCTTGCGATATTGCGGAGATAAAGATCGATGACACCATAATTATAAGGTTGAAAAAATGAAGTAACTTACTCTAAGAACTCCTTCGTAGTGTCCTGAACGAAAATGGAATAGGGGATTATAAATAATGATAGAATTGAGCGGAAGTATGAACCTCAAAAGGCCATCAAAAGGTATACTGGAAAAATATAGAGTTGCAGTTGAAGGCGATAGTTCTTTTAGAGCCAATGCCAGAATCTTACAGAGTATTTGGCGAATAGAGAAATTTAGCGACAACTGTATTGGTAAAGACGACAGGAATCGGAGAGATTTAGGAAATATGTTGCCCAACCATTCCGTACATAGGAAAGGGCACAACTTCCTTAATGACAGAATTACTGAGATTGTCATGAAGGCTGTAGACGAAAGTAAGATTACAGGAGCAAAAATAACGGAACCAAGGATTTGGAACAACTTGTTGTCAAGTCAACCACTATGTTTTAACCTGTTTGCTGAACTTTCACATCGCTATGAGTTGGCTAAAAAAGTATTTTCACAAATCTTTGGAGTAGAGATAATAAAAATAAATGGAATTACTTTTGAATATTCCCCTGGTAGAAGAGATATTAAATACACTAGTGACAAATCTGCCTTCAATGTTTTTTTGATTATGTGTCACCACAAGGTAGGGCGTTCATTGGAATTGAAGTTAAATACTCTGAGGATCTAAAGGACGAACCATCATCTCATAAAGAACGGTACGAAGAGATTACTCGTGAGTCCATGGTTTTTCGCCCAGATGTAATAGAAAAGTTGAAACGAAAACCCCTACAACAAATATGGAGGGACCACTTACTGGCTCTCAGTCTTTATAAAGTAAATGCTGACTATAAAAAAGGGCTTTTCGTTTATTTGTACCCTCGGGACAATATTGAATGCTATCAAGCTATCAAAGGCTATATAGATACATTTAAAGATCCTACTGTAGAGTCCAGCGGATTTTTTCCAGTTACTCTTGAAAAGTTTACGGGTACATTAAAGACTCTTACAACAGAAGATGATAAATGGGTAAGGGATTTCGAAGATCGATATCTTAACTTTGCAAAGCTGAATTCGTTATGAAACAAGAATATAGTTTGAGCACTGGAATACTGCTTTTAGCAATAAAAAAGCACCTGTCTGCCTGCCCGCATTCAAGTGCTTGTGTAGCCTGCCCAGCTACACCTTTAGTATACCGAACTAATGTTCTGGTTGCAAGACTTTTTTCTATTTTACTAACCCATAAAGATACTTAGAATACCCCCATACCTACTGAAGTTAATCCCAAAAAACTCCCCGGCTTTACTTAAATCCATGACAATCCATTCTCCAGATTTATGGGCTTCTAAATCCTCAGGAAGTTCTTTTATTATTCGGTCGGCCTCCCAGGTTTGGCCAGCGTTAAATCGGAGTTGACCATGCTTTTTATTGATATCAAATGCCTTGCGATTGATCTGCCAAGCAGTCTGGATTTTCTTAATCGCCTGGGAACCAGTTACCTTTTCAGAGAAGTAATCATCTAGGGTCAGTTTACGTACATACTTTGGAACCGCAGAGGAATGTTCCAAGATAATTTCATATAGGATTTCCGATGATAATTCCAAAATATCTGGAGCTTCTTGATCTTCATCATTCTTTAGAACATCTAACAACTCGGGAATTTCTCCAATCATTCTCCTCAAATACTCTCTGTAAAAGGCTGTTCCGATATTTCTCTGAACACGCCTCACAGTACTCGTTTTCATGAGTTCGGTATTTTTAAGCCCGGCCTGAACATGACAAATGTCGGTGCTCCGAACAACCTCGGCAGCAACAGCTTTTACATCTTCGTTGGCGCTGATTACCACTGCCGGATATGTGGTGATATTATCGACAACTCCAAAATCATCATTTTTTATCGTCTCAATTGCGTGTTGTGAGAATCGTGTCTGTGTGAGGTCATCTACAATGATCGGAGCACCCTGAACGTTTTTCTTTAATCCATCTATTGTCGATCGAGTAAAATCAGGAGCTGAGACTTTAGTCTTTTGTCCAATCATCATTTTCAGTAGTGTTTCTAAAAAGGTTGTTTTTCCAGCTTTACTTTGACCATACACTAAGCCAAAAACAGGATAGGGCAGAAGGTTTTGGTTGTATTTAACAGCCATATTTCGCATAATGGCCATAAATGGCGTGGTGAAAAACCAATTGGCGAAAGCGTAGTATTTATATTGCATCCCTTCGGGATCACCGTGAAATCTTTGATATCCAGCCATATACTCAAGAAATAGATCCACATCATTTTTGATTTCCGCTGTGGCCGGGCTTAGATCCAAAATATTTTTATTAAGCGAAACCTGAGCGAGTGGAATATCTATGAACAGTTGGGGATATTGGCTTCTTAATTCCTTTTCCTGCACGGCAGCGCCAATCAATCGACGCTTGGTTTGCACGACAGTCTCTGGTGCCAAGATTAGTTTTCCTTTTTTATCGGGCTTAGGCATATACGGAGTAAATTTATTGACTAAGTTTTTTACATCAAGAACAAATCTGATATCCTCTTTTAAATCAGTATCAGGTTCGATGACCAAGGCCTTTTTTATTTGGATTGTTTTCATAATCGGAATCTCGTCGATCTTCTCGGAATCATCTGCCACCGTAAGTGCAGGAATAGAAATATTATCGGAACTCATTTCCTTCAATTCATCAAAACTATTCTTATACCAGTCAAAGGCCTTATCTCCATCGATATAGCTGATGTTCTCTCTTTGCTTTCCAGAGAAAGCGGAATAGGACATATTGGCAGATCCGGCAATGACACGCTTTTTCCCATCTTTAGATTCGAGCAGATAAATCTTTTCATGGGATAATTTCTTTCGAGCTACAAACATTTTCAATGAACCGTCATCTATTTTCGCGACCAAATCAATCTTAGTTTTGCTCGAAGTTAATCTCAATCGTTCGATTGTTTTCAATTGGTGAGCCATGATTTCCTGTAAACTATAGGTCATAACGTCATCAAAACCAAAGATAACTTCGGCATATTGGAATGTCTCCAATAAATCACAGATAAACTTCATCCCAGAGGAATAGGTGATGGCATACATTCTATCGAAACCTTTGAACAAATCCTGCCATAGCATACTTTTTGCTTCGACAAACTCCATCTGTACCACGTCAATTGGATTACCAGATCGTGAAGGTTCGCTAAAAAGGTTTATTTCAGTATTTTGATCAAATGGATCGAAAAGACTGGCGCTCATCATTCATCTTCCCTTCGATTTTTATTGTAACCCAAGAAATCGCTAAATTAAGGACAATTATTTAAAATTTTAAAGAAAGATATCCCTCACAAGAAAGAGTGCCTGCCAAAAAACTGGTATAAAGGCTTGGGTGAAGTCGCGGACCTTGTAGCTAACTAAGGGAATTGAATTCATTTATGGTGTTTTGGTTAGATGGCACAATATTCATACTTTATGGACTAATTGTATCACAATGAAAAGACAATAAAATGTGCAATACCCTTGAATTCATGCTCTCTTCAATAATTTGTCAACATGAGGTGATATAATCAAGTTAAGGCGATGGTGGATTGAAATAGAAAATGTGAACTACCAAAAATTATTGGAATACATAAACAATTTTGAGGATGAGAGTATTGATGTCTCTACGTGGAGAACGGTTTTGTGATGCTTTTAAGGTTTTAGCTTTTCTTAAAAGCGAGCTTTTTCCTTGACAAAAGTAATCCGTAATTTATGTGGAAGGAGTAGTAGAATGCAAAATAGATATGTCGGTGATATTGGGGATTTTGGTAAATACCATCTGCTAAAATCCTTGTGCATGGGAGATAACAACGAATTGGACTTATCCTTGGGGGTCGTTTGGTATCTTGTACCCGACGAAAATCACAATGATGACGGAAAACACATTCGTTACTTGGAGCAGACAAATTCGAATCTAGCACGTTTTAGAAGCGGTGATCCAGCTCTTTATGATTCGCTATCTGAGATCATTAAGGCAGGTAAAAGAGATGTTTCGATAATTAAAGAGTTCAATGTGCTACCAATAAAGACTGTTTTTTATGAGGAGCCCCTTAGTTACGAGGGCATGCCTAATAATAGTCCTGCAGCTCTTAAGGATAGAATGAGTTACAGGAATCGTTGGGGCAGCAAAGCGCTTGAGGCGACGTTGGGTTGCGACGTGATTTTTGTGGATCCTGATAATGGGTTGGAGGTAAAGTCAGTTAAAGCCCACCAAAAGACCGGGCCGAAATATACATACTTTGAGGAATTGGCTCCTTTCGTAAAGCGCGGTCAAAGTTTGGTCATTTATCATCATTTATGCCGAAGCGGTCCAGCTGAAGTGCAGGTAAAAGAACGATTAGATCAGTTAAAGGAAAAACTCGGCGTTGATAACATCTACGCACTGCTTTACAAACGAGGTACCCTGAGAGCATTCTTTATTGTCCCTTCATCAGAACATGTTGAACTACTAAAGGTTAGGGGAATTCGTTTAACTCAGAGCTCACCTTGGAAAGAACACTTTTCGTTTTTTGCCTGATACTTCTCAATACAAAACTGGTTAAGGCGTTGCGGGACTTTGTAATTTAGAAATTTTCTATTGAAGTGAAATAATAAGAAAGAGTGAATAACGAGAGTTAATTTTAGCGGAGGTATTTTGAAATGGCGGACATCAAATTCGAAATCAAAGAGACAATTGGAGTTCTTTCCGAATCATCGAAAGGCTGGAAAAAGGAACTTAATCTTGTAAGCTGGAACGATAAGGCACCAAAGTATGATCTCCGGGAATGGTCGCCGGACCATGTTAAGATGGGGAAGGGCATAACGCTAACAAAGAAGAACTAGAAAAGTTAAGAGATATTCTGAGTGGAATCAATATGTAAGATAGGAGAATATGCCATGATTCATGAGATAAGGTTGCAGACCAAAAGTCGGGACGAAATGCTCGATATAACGGCACAGGTCGAAGGAATTCTAGTTCAGGAAAATGTGCAAGACGGACTTATCGTAGTTTATTCACCCCATACTACAGCTGGGATTACGATCAATGAAAATGCGGACCCTGATGTACAAAAAGATATCTTGCGGAGGCTTGAAGAGATTTATCCACGGGATAATGCCAATGATCGGCACATTGAAGGGAATTCTGCTGCACACTTGAAAGCGAGCACAGTAGGGGCATCACAGAGTGTCATTATTCACGAAGGAACATTACTTCTTGGTCGCTGGCAGGGTATTTATTTTTGTGAATTTGACGGTCCGCGGATGCGTAGCTGTTTTGTGAAGATTATTAGTGGGTAGCGGTATCAAGGTGAAAAAGGAATTATCAAAGCAAACGTTTTCATTCATTTGATGGTGTGGCATAAGGGGATAGCCCTTGTGGGTGTTACAGTAGGTGGGGAGGGCAATTACCGAAATTCATAGACGCAACCTGCCTTATAACCTTTCCATAATATGGAGAAAAAACAGAACAGACAGAAGAAGGTGTTATATTGTCAAGAATAGCGTTAATATCGTGTACAAGCCTAAAAGAAGACTACGATTGCCCTGCTTATAAGCTTTATTCCAAAAGCCCGACATTTCGTCTTGCCTATGCTTATGCGGAAATTGTTGCAGACGATATTTACATACTTTCTGCAAAATATGGACTTATATCGAAAGATAAGGTCTTAGCGCCATACAATGATACACTCTTAGATAAATCTGAGGATGAAAAGAAAGACTGGAGCAATAACGTTTTAGCACAGCTAAAAGACAAGGTATCTCTAGAAAAAGATGAGTTTATTATTCTGGCGGGCAACAATTATTGCAAATATTTACTACCAAGTATCACAAATGTTTACCAGCCTTTAGAAGGCAAACGGCAAGGGGAAAGGCAACCTGCACTTCAACGTTTAATAGCCCTTGAACGTGAAGCAAATCTATGCAAAGCGGTACATCTGTTTTTTAATATGATGCCCAGATTGGATTATCAAATGATTGCTAAGATTCCATTTGAGGATGGAATCTACATATTGTTTGAGAAGGGTCAAAAGTATGGGGAACTCGATAGGATTGTAAGAGTGGGGACTCACACAGCGGGGGGTCGCTTAAAGGCCAGATTAAAAGATCATTTTATCAGTAGAAATAAAGACGGAAGTATTTTCAGAAAAAATGTCGGCAAAGCTCTGCTCAGTAAAAATAAAGATTCATATCTAGATATTTGGACATTGGATACGTCTAACAAAAAAAACAGAGTTACAATCGACAAAGAAAAAGAGGCGGAGATTGAAAACGCCGTTAGTGATTACTTACTCAATAATATATCCTATGTATGCTTTCCCATTGACAATAAAGAAGAAAGACTGCGAATTGAAGAAGCACTGATTTCACTCCTGAACTGTTCAGATGATTTTTATCCGGACAACAACTGGCTCGGCAAATTTAGTCCTGTGGATCGAATTTGTCGGAGTGGTTTGTGGTTAACACAGGGACTAGATGCGGAACCGATGACAGTCGAGGAATTTGGATTTATTAAGGATAGTGTTCAATTTAAGCAGATGTCGCATCCCGTGCAGTTAACGAAGAACAAGAAAGAATCTTCTTCACTTTTGCCCAAAATGGATAAGTACGTATCTTCGAATATATCAGTGTCGGAAGTAAGGAGCTATTTATCCAATCTTTTGCAGCAGAAGAAGGTAGCAGGAGAAAGCACTTATATTTTACGAGCGGGCGATTTACAAAAAGAATTGGGGCTTGTTAATGCAACGCCAATGGTTTGTGATGCAATGACTAAGAAAATTAACTATGCATATGATATTCTATTTGCACCACCTAAAGGTAAATCGACAAAACTGACAGTAAAGTACTATTTATGAATGGACATAGTAAATTGCTAAAAAAGAAGGATACATTAGATGAAAATTGGAATAGGTGAATCGTTACTTTTATCTTGGCTATAGCATATTAAAGAATGCCAACTTGTTCAAACAAACTGGAAAGCATCATGTAAATGGGAACTTAAAATATTGAGACGCTTGAGCAGCTAATGAAAACCTCTGCTCAGTTGTTTTCTCAAAAATATGGATATGAAATCTACAAGGGAAATAAATCACTCGTGCAGCTTATTGGTCAGGCGAATTCTCTGCAAAGCGGGCATGCCGCAAGAATCAATATGTTTAGCAATTATTGACATTCAAAATTAATCATGTTAATATTACCGTGTTAATCTAATTTATACCTAATTATCCATAAATTATTTATAATAC
Organism: Bacillota bacterium; assembly: GCA_021849995.1. Classification (GTDB taxonomy): domain Bacteria; phylum Bacillota; class Desulfitobacteriia; order Desulfitobacteriales; family Desulfitobacteriaceae; genus JAJZSC01. Next base: position 12,207 of record JAJZSC010000030.1, read on the forward strand.
ATAGATAATAATTGAACAAGCTTCGCTAAGTGAGTACCATTTCTAAAATGAGTACAAGTATGGAAAAAATGAAGTTTGTTATCTATGTGGTGCAGACCAAACTACAGGAGTGAACTCTTGTTGGGCCTTAAAGTGTCCTACAAGAGTTTTTTTGTTTTTCTGTATCTAAAATATTAAGGGGGTTATCGGTGTTGAATAAATCAAAATTTACTTTGGTCTACATTCATATTTTCCTTAAATGAATTGGTCAACAAAAAGGTTTTTGGATAATGAAATCTGAATCATAAAATTATTTTCGATTGCTCTTGCATGAAACAGAACATATGTTCTTTAATGGGATAAATGAATGTTCTGAAGAGGTTGTTATATTGTTGTGCAAATAGAGCATTTATGATAAGTCGATAATGGTGTTGCAAAACCGATTGGAGGATTGAGAATAGAAGATATGTTAGATACCACCAAAGAGAAGAAAGAACATAAGTCAAACTAAGTGAATTAAAGACCGAGCACTTAAGAGCGAGGCGAAGGTAAATCAACAGGAAGTCCGCACATCCCGAAAAAGTTTGCGGACTCCTTATACAAAAACCGTCTCAAAAAGAAGCGGTTTTATGCTTTGAATATATCCTGTATTAACATTCATTGGCAAACTAAATTAGGGAGGTCAACTGATGTTAGAGATAGAAAAGCGGATTTTTGCGGATGCTTATAGGAGTGTTTTAAGAGATATGACGTATAAGCGATACACAGAAAGAGCTATCGAATTAGGCCGAATTATTATGGCGCTCCTTGATAAAAACAGTTTGCTCTTCCTGGAATACGAACGATTAGCCAGCCTTGCAGAGGGAATATATCTCGAGAGGGCTTACCAAATTGGAGTAGAAGATGGTTTAATGCAATACAAAAAGTCACTATAATCGTTAGAGTTCGAACCCAAAAAGGACTACCCTATTGTTAATTAGGGAAAGTCCTTTTTTAGGTTCAGAAGTTTGTTGGGTTTTTGTTGGGCATTTCGGATTTTTCGTGCCTAACAAAGGCAAAAGAAAAAAGGCCCGGAGGCCTTGCAGTTCTAAATGGTGCGGTCGAGAGGACTTGAACCTCCATGCCCTTGCGAGCACTAGAACCTGAATCTAGCGCGTCTGCCAGTTCCGCCACGACCGCGTAACATTGATTAT
>JAJZSC010000031.1:0-1245 GCA_021849995.1 Bacillota bacterium
TGAGTATGGTTTGGTAGTTGAGGAATGGGGAGGGGAAACCATTGCCGTTCCTGTATCTGCTAAACAAAAACTAAACATTGAGCAACTGTTGGAAATGATTTTATTAGTGGCAGAAATGAAAGAATTGAAGGCTAATCCAAACCGACGAGCTATGGGAACTGTTATTGAAGCAGAACTAGACAAAGGAAAAGGGCCAGTGGCTACCGTTTTGGTTTCCAAAGGCACGCTCAATGTCGGTGATGTAATAGTTGCAGGGTCTGCTTTTGGAAGAATCAGAGCAATGGTTGATGATAAAGGACGGCGTGTAAAAAAAGCAGGTCCATCTATGCCTGTTGAAGTACAGGGTCTTTCAGAAGTGCCGGGTGCTGGAGAGCAGTTTTATGCTGTAGCAGATGAAAAGTTGGCTAGGCAGATTACAAGTGCGAGACTTGCAGAACGTAAAGTAGAAGAAGCGAAACAAACTATTAAGGTTAGCTTGGAAGACCTTTTTGATAAAATAAAAGAGGGAGAAGTCAAGGAACTTAATATTATTGTCAAAGCAGATGTTCAAGGTTCAGTAGAGGCGCTCAAACAATCCTTGGTTCGTTTATCAACCAGCGAGGTGCGTGTAAACCCTATTCATGGAGGGGTAGGTGCTGTTACTGAAACAGACATTATGTTAGCTGCCGCTTCTAATGCGATTATTATAGGATTTAATGTCAGACCTGATGCAAATACAAAGTCAACGGCGGAAATGCAGGGAGTAGACATTAGGTTGTACCGGGTAATATATGATGCTATTGAGGATGTCAAAGCCGCAATGACAGGATTGCTTGATCCTGACTTTAAGGAAGTAGTTCTTGGCCGTGCTGAAGTTCGACAAGTCTTTAAGGTACCGAAGGCCGGAAGCATTGCGGGTAGTTATATAACGAGTGGTAAGATAACTCGTTCGGCTAAAATAAGAGTAATTCGCGATGGGATAGTTATTCATGAAGGGACTTTAGGATCCTTACGTAGGTTTAAAGACGATGTTCGTGAAGTCGTTGAAGGGTATGAATGTGGACTTGGCGTGGAAAACTTTAACGATATTAAAGAAGGAGATATCGTTGAAGCATTTATCATGGAAGAAGTAAAACGCCAACTCTAAAAGTACGGTCCTTGGAGGGATTACTAATGACAAAGCATCGTGCAAATCGTCTGGCTGTGGTGTCTGAGAAAGTGTGCGTGAGCCCGATCAACAACTGTGTTGTGGAGCTGGTAATCAAG
>JAJZSC010000031.1:1255-13370 GCA_021849995.1 Bacillota bacterium
TGAGACTCTAAAAGAGGAAATTTCCCAGATGATTAGGGAGGAACTCAAGGATCCGCGAATCGGCTTTGTGACGGTAACTAGTGTAGAAGTCGCAGATGATCTTGGTCATGCGAAGGTGTTCGTGAGCGTGCTGGGAGATACTCAAACGGGTAAAGATACTTTGGATGTACTAAAACGCGCTGCTGGTTATGTACGCACTGAGATCGGGAAACGAATCCGTCTTCGTCATGTTCCAGAAATAGTTTTTAAACACGATTTGTCGATAGAACATGGGGCCCATATCGCCAAATTATTGCGTGAAGTTGTGCCAACGGGGAAGCCTGGTGAGGAGGACTCCCATGAAGGATAACGCAATTCAGGGGTTTATTGAGGAACTAAGAAAAGCGCCCAAAGTGGCGCTTTTCTCCCATGTTTCTCCGGACGGGGACTGTATCGGATCAATGCTTGCGATAGGACTTGCTTTAGAAAAAATAGGCAAAGAAGTTCAATTCTATAATCAAGATCCAATGCCTAAGAATCTTAGTTTTTTATCAGGGGCCTCCCGTCTCCGTCCTCATGCAAACGAGCTTTTACCAGACACTATCTTGTTTGTTGATTGTGCTGATATCCGAAGAGCAGGAGTAAGTTTACCCTTACTCGAGGGTAAAGTCCTTTTAAATCTTGACCATCATGTGTCCAATCAACTCTTCGGGGCTTATAATTGGGTTGATGTCGAAGCAAGCGCCACAGGTGAAATAGCTAGGACTCTTATTCTCAGCTTAGGTATAGAGATTGATCTTGACATTGCTACAAATCTTTATACAGCTATTGTGACCGATACGGGTTCTTTTCAATATAGTAATACCACTGCTAAAACACATAGGATCGCAGCTGAATTGCTGGAAGCAGGAATTGACTTATTAAATATTCACAACCGGTTATTTGATCAAAAGCCGATGGCTCAAATAAAGTTGCTTACTCGAGCTCTTAATTCACTGGAGTTATATGCTAATGGTATGCTGGGAGTAATTTCTTTGAGCAGGAAGGATTTTCGGGAAAGCCTGGCCGAAGATTGCCTAAGTGAGGGCCTAATAAATCATGCCCGAAGTATTGAGGGTGTAGAAGTTGCTGTCTTAATCAGAGAGGTTGATTCAGGTGGAGTAAAGATTGGTTTTAGATCAAACGTATGGTTTGATGTAAACAAGACAGCCTCTAAATTTGGTGGTGGTGGTCATATGAGGGCATCAGGTTGTTCCTTAGACCTATCAATGCAGGAAGCAAAGATAAAGATAGTTTCCGCAATTGTGGAGGACTTGAAATTTGGACGGAGTAGTTAATATTCTGAAGCCGCCGGGAATGACTTCATCTGATGTTGTTATGTGGTTGCGTAGGGCGCTTAAGCTAAAGAAGATCGGTCATACCGGCACGTTAGATCCAGGTGTAGTTGGCGTCTTACCTCTTTGTCTTGGAAATGCGACCCGCTTAGCTGAGTATTTAACCGAAGAGGGAAAAGCATACAGAGCAGAGATAACATTTGGAATCAAAACTGATAGCCAGGATTCCTATGGAAAAGTAATACATTCAGCCCCTGTCACCATGAATGAACAAGAATTTAAAAAGATTTTACCGACTTTTCTGGGAACCATCAGACAGGTCCCCCCAATGTACTCTGCTGTTAGAATAGGTGGGAAACATCTGTATGAGTACGCCAGGCAAGGGGTTGAAATTGAAAGAGTGGAGCGCACAGTTCAAGTTTTTAGGCTTGAACTGCTTGAGTGGGAAGCTGGAGAATACCCCAGAGCTGTCTTTGATGTTGAATGTTCTAAGGGCACATATATTAGAACGCTTTGTGCAGATATTGGAGAGGCTTTGGGCTGTGGAGCTTATATGTCTTATCTTCTTCGTACCCGGTCGGGATTATTAAAAATCCATGATAGTTGGACTATCGAAGAGATTGAACGTTGCCTAGCAATAAATGACTTTTCGTTTATTGTTTCACCTTCTACTGTATTAAGCCTACCGTCAGTAAAACTGCCCTACTATGGAGTTAGTCAGTTTTTAAATGGACTTCCTACAGACCAAATGATACTTTCTTGTGATGCATACCTGGATAACCAATATGTTCAGGTACTTGAGGAATCTAAACTTATTGGGATTGGAGTTTGGCGTAATGCCAAGCTTTACCCACACAAAGTATTCAAGCACTAATGCCTCTTAGACAAGGCCCTGTTCGGGTTAACAGAGCAAAGGAAAATGTTTTAGGTTTTAATGGAAATTAGGAGTGGTAGACTGTGCAAGTTTTTACAGAGGTACCATTAAACGCAGAACCTTGTGTCTTGGCATTAGGCAACTTCGATGGAGTACATATCGGACATCGTCGGCTACTTCGAAGTGGGTTGGAAAAAGCCAAACAATTGGGAATAAAAATGTGTGTATTGGTTTTTCAACCACACCCCTTAAAACTACTGGCACCGGACCGGAGAGTAGAGTATTTAACTACGCAGGAAGAAAGAATTAGAATATTTGAGACAATCGGGATAGATAAGCTTTTCATTCTGCCTTTTAACTATACAATGGCGGACAAGTCCCCTGAGAGTTTTATAAAGGATGTAATTATACCTCTTGGGGCATCTCATATTGTAGTTGGTTTTAATTATTCGTTTGGTTCCCAAGGTAAAGGCACTCCCTTTGACTTACAGGAATTAGGGCAGAGATATGGTTTTGCTGTAAGTATTTTACAAGCACAGACTATCGACGGTAAAGTTATTTCTTCAAGTAGTATTCGTAAGGCTTTATCCCAAGGAGATATTTCCACGGCTGCCAAAATGCTTGGGCGATATCCAAGCTTATCTGGTGCGGTGATTAAAGGCGAACAAAGGGGAAGGGTCTTGGGGTTTCCCACAGCTAACATAAATCCCTCAGAAGAAATATTGATTCCTAAGAGAGGGGTTTATGCGGTTCAGGTTTCTAGAGGTGCCAATAGCTATTTTGGTATGATGAATATTGGAATGAAGCCTACTTTCCATAATTTTTACGTGAGAACAATTGAGGTTCATCTGTTCGATTTTAACGAGAAAATATATGGGGAAAAATTACTTATTAGAATTGTAGAGCGGCTCAGAGATGAAAAGAAATTTAATGATATTAAGGAATTACGTGCTCAACTGGAAAAAGATGCTCAGGATTCGTTAAAGGTTCTAACAAGCATGGATTTGAGATAAGGTGTTTTGTGTTGCTGGCTTAGTAGCTAATTGGGTAGTTAGTAGTAAGTTTAGTAGTTAGTTTAGTAGTTAGTTTTGAGGTAAGCTTTACAAATATTAATTTTTTGTGTAAAATACAACGTGAATTAAAAATGAACCTCTAGCTCGGCTTTGCGAGTACTCCAACGCTTAACTGGGTAGAAGGGGATCACAAATTAATGGAGGTGCCTTAATTGTTAACTAATGAAAAAAAGCAGGAGATTATTACTAAGTTTCAGCAGCATGAAGGTGATACTGGTTCACCGGAAGTTCAAATCGCCCTTTTAACAGAGAGAATCACTTATCTGACTGAGCACTTTAAAACTCATAAGAAAGATCATCATTCCCGTCGTGGACTGCTCAAGCTTGTAGGTCAACGTCGTGGTTTGCTGAACTATTTGAAGAAGAACGACTTTAATAGATACCGTAATATTGTTAATGAATTAGGATTGCGTCACTAGGATTTACGAGCGGGTTTTCCACACTGGATTACCCGCTTTTGTTTTACGTATTGACCTTTAGGCAGTTAAATGCAATATCATTTTTGCGTTCCCCTATTTCAGATCGTGTTTTTCAAGATTATTGGGTTATCTGATCTTTAACTAGTTTTTTTATGCAAAATGCAGGAAATAATAATAACGTGTCGAAGAGGAAACAGGTTGAAAAAGAAGGGTAAAGAATTAAGGGGGTTCCATAAGTGCAACAGCAAGTTTTTGAACGTTCTATCGAAGTAGGCGGCAGGACAATGACTTTCCAAACCGGACGCATCGGTAGACAAGCAGGAGGTTCGATTTTTCTTAGGTATGGAGATACTGTTGTGTCAGCTTTCGCGACAGGCAGCGCTGCACCACGGGAAGGAATCGATTTCTTTCCGTTAACGGTAGATTTTGAAGAAAGGCTTTATGCAGCCGGGAAAATTCCAGGTGGTTTTATTAAACGGGAGGGACGGCCAAGTGAGAAAGCAATTCTTTCTTCACGTTTAATTGATAGACCTATTCGTCCACTGTTTCCAGAAGGATATCGCAACGATGTTCAGGTTGTAGCTGTGGTAATGTCAGTAGATCAAGATTGTGCAACCGATATCACTGCAATTAATGCTGCATCAGCGGCCTTAACAATTTCCAATGTTCCCTTTGAAGGCCCGATTGCTGCTGTTACAGTTGGATTAGTGGATGGGGAATTTATAATAAATCCCACTGTTAAGCAAGCAGAAAAGAGTTTAATGCATTTAACAATAGCCGGAACTAGAGATGCAGTTATGATGGTTGAAGCCGGTGCAAACGAAGTTCCGGAAGATCAAATGCTTGAAGCAATTATGTTTGGTCATGCAGAGATTCAACGTATAACTGAATTCATTGCGTCGTTCCGAGAGCAAGCTCTTAGTGCAGGTTTGGCAAAAGAGAAAAAGGAAGTTGTTATCGACGAGATTCCGGCTAATATTGTTGAAGCGGTTCACTCTTATGCCTATGAGAAGATGGATAAGGCCATACGTGTCGAGGAAAAGAAAGCACGTGAGGCTGCAGTTCAAGAAGTTAAAGATGAGGTGATGGCTCATTTTCAGGAGCAATTTCCAGATGAGCTCAAGTATGTAAATAGAGAGCTAGATATTATCTTGCATAAAATCGTTAGAAGATTGATAACCGTTGAACATATTAGACCTGATGGTCGTGCCCTTACTGAGATTCGTCCCATTACTATTCAAACAGGTATTCTTCCACGAACTCATGGTACGGGGTTGTTCACCAGGGGTCAAACTCAGGTATTAACAGTAGCTACTCTCGGCGCTGTGGGGGATGAGCAAATTCTTGATGGTTTAGGCTTAGAAGAATCAAAACGCTATATGCACCACTACAATTTCCCTCCATACAGTGTCGGGGAGGTGCGTCCTATGAGAGGTCCTGGAAGACGGGAAATAGGACATGGTGCCCTAGCTGAACGGGCTCTTATACCGGTAATCCCCAATGAGACAGAGTTCCCGTATACAATTAGATTAGTTTCCGAAGTACTCGAATCTAATGGATCGAGCTCAATGGCATCGGTCTGTGGAAGCACCTTGTCCCTAATGGATGCAGGAGTTCCAATTAAGGCGCCTGTAGCAGGAGTTGCCATGGGACTTATTAAAGAAGATGACCACATCGCTATCCTCACAGATATACAGGGTTTGGAAGACCATGATGGGGATATGGATTTTAAGGTTGCTGGTACGGAAAAAGGTATAACTGCTTTACAAATGGACATTAAGATTAAGGGAGTTTCCCGGGAGATTTTGGCCAGTGCTCTAACTCAAGCACGAGAAGGTCGAATTTTTATATTAAATAAAATGATGGAGATAATCAGTGAGCCTCGCAAGGAACTGTCTCCTTATGCTCCGAGAATCATCACAACCACAATTCACCCTGACAAAATAAGAGATGTTATCGGACCTGGAGGTAAAACTATTAAGAAAATAATTGATGAAACTGGTGTTAAGATAGATATTGAGGATGACGGTAGAGTATTTATTTCCGCTATGGACGGTGGGGCTGGTGAAAAAGCTCTAAAGATAATTCAAGCACTCACACAGGAAGTAGAAGTTGGACAAATCTACAATGGTAGAGTAACTAGAATTATGGATTTTGGAGCTTTCGTGGAAGTTATTCCTGGCGCACTGGGGCTTTCTGGAAAAGAAGGGTTAGTTCATATTTCTCAATTAGCACATGGACGGGTTGAGAAGGTTGAGGACGTTGTCAAGGTTGGCGATGAAATATTAGTAAAAGCCACAGGGATTGACAAACAAGGGAGATTAAACCTATCTCGTAAAGAAGCATTACCTAATCCTAAGAAAGAGCTTAATCAGTAGTATTTTTTAAGTCTGTGCGATTCCCCCTTTGCATAACTTTAAAATGTAAAGGGGGAAAGTTAATGTATGTAATTCGCATTCCGAGAACCGCTCTAGTCACAACCGTGCTCTTTTGTATGATTGCCTTAGGGTTCAGACTGGAGCAACGTATGGTATTGTCAGTTTCTTCTATCCCACAGCCAATTGAGCACGTGAAAACAAACCAGAAGGTAATGGCCTTAACTATAAACGTAGATTGGGGAGAAGAATATATTCCGGCAATCCTAAATATCTTAGACCAGGGTAAGGCTAAGGCCACTTTTTTTGTCACTGGGCGATGGGCCAAAAAATATCCGGAACTTATAAAATTAATGGTTAGCCGAGGTCATGAGGTAGAAAATCATGGTTACTCACACCCTCACCCAGATAATTTATCAATAGCTGCCAATAAAGAGGAGATTAGCAGGACTGAGACAATCTTGTTTGAACTAAGTAGACTTAAGACCAGGTTTTATGCCCCACCCTATGGGGAAAGAGGACTGTCCGGGCTCAAGGCTGCTAATGAGTTAGGGTATAAAACTATTCTTTGGACACTGGATACTGTAGATTGGCGCCCGGAAAGCAGCGCTGAGATAATCGCAAACAGGGTGCTTAACCCACAGTCCCGATTCGGGATAAAACCTGACAAACACGGAGCTATAGTGTTAATGCATCCTAAACCGAATACAGTCAAAGCACTTCCGGTAATTTTAAAGCAGCTTGATATTGATGGCTTTAAATTGGTTACTATAAATGAGTTGATAACATTTGGGATAGAAGGAAATACTACCTCATAGCAAAAGAGATGTGAGGTGGTTAAATGATTAGAAAAAAGTGGGTGCTAGCCTGTTTTAGCGTCCTTCTTTTCTTCTTAAGCAGTAACACTCCTGCTAAAGCGATTGAAACTGAGCATGTTCCCGCAGCAAAAAAGATGCAGACTAACAAAAGAAATTCTACCGGCAAAAAGGTATCCTCGAAACAAAAACCAGTTAGCCCAAATACATCTGTGTCTAATCTTCCTTCACTTACTGCAGACACAGCAGTTTTGCTGGATGTAGCTACAGGAGATGTATTGTTTGATAAACAAGCTTACAAAAGGCGTCCTCCCGCCAGCACTACCAAAATTATGACGGCAATTTTAGGATTGGAACTTGGTCGTCCGGAAGAAATTGTAACGGTTAGTCCTCGAGCGGCCGCAGTAGGTGAGTCTACAATACACCTTGATCCGGGGGAAAAAATCACTTTATACGAGCTGATAACCGGAGCATTAGTAAAATCCGGAAATGATGCTTGTGTCGCAATAGCGGAGCAAATTGCCGGGAGTGAAGAGAGATTTATCAAGCTTATGAATCAGAAGGCTTGGGCTTTAGGGGTTAGGGATACGAACTTTGTTAATACTAACGGGCTACCTAATAAGAATCATTATTCAACCGCTTATGATCTCGCTGTTATTGCAAGATACGGTTTACAGCTCCCCACATTTGCTTCTATAATCCGTCAAAAGGAGACCGAGATTCACTTTCTTGAGCCAGATGTTCTCATGGATTTAAGAAATACAAATAAACTCCTTTGGAGTTATCCTTTTGCTGATGGAGTAAAGACCGGGACAACAAACGCTGCCGGTAAATGTCTCGTAGCTTCGGCTACAAAAGATGGAAGGCAACTGGTATGTGTTGTGTTACATGCACCAAACAGATTTGGAGATGCCCAAAAGCTGTTAGAGTGGGGTTTTAATAACACAGAGACTGTAATGCTTGGAAAAGCTGGACAGGTAATGAGTGAATTTCCTCTAGCTAATTCAAACCCAGTCAGAGCGTTTCTGGAATATCCTGCTGAGGTTGCAATTAATAAATCAGAAAAAGATAAATTAAAATCTCAGATTGTATGGGAACGCGGGCTAACTTTACCTATTCGCCCTGGGGAAAAGCTAGGTTATTTTGAAATCTGGCTGGATGAAAAACGCCTACTAAGGAGTATTCCTTTGTTAAGTGAACAAGAAGTGAGGACCAATCGACCGATTAAAGGTTTATTCCCCAAATTTGCTCCTTTACCATAGACCACTTTTTAAATTGCGAAAATGATGAGAGGAAGGTGAGAACATTGTACCGCAAAACGTTACTTTCTAATGGAGTACGTATCGTGACTGAGGAAATAGACCATGTCCGTTCTGTCTCAATTGGCTTGTGGATAGGGGCGGGCTCACGTGATGAACGTTCGGGCTATGAGGGAATCTCCCATTTTACTGAGCACATGTTTTTCAAAGGAACGCAAAATCGTACAGCTCGAGAATTAGCTGAATCTCTAGAAGCAGTCGGTGGCCAATTAAATGCCTTTACGACAAAAGAATATACTTGTTTTTACGCGAAGGTTCTTGATGAGGATTTAGATCTTGCAATAGATGTACTGAGTGATATGTTTTTTTCCTCGTTATTTGATGAGAAGGAGATTGAAAAAGAAAAGAAAGTTGTTATTGAAGAGATTAAAATGTATGAGGATTCTCCGGATGAGCTAATTCATGATCTCTTCTCGGAACTTGTATGGAATGATCACCCGCTAGGAAAACCAATTCTAGGCACTGAGAATAGTATTCGTGGATTGTCCAGAGAAAAGATCCTCCATTATCTTGATCATCATTATGCACCGGATAATCTTGTAATTGCAGTAGCGGGCAAGATTCAACACGAAGAAGTTATCAAGAAGCTTTCCTCTATCTATGGAGAGTTCAAAAGAGGAGGAAAGAGAATCCTGGAAGGTACGCCAATCGGGCATCAAGTTCAACGTAGTATTACTAAAGACACCGAACAGATGAACCTTGTAATGGGAGTGCCTGGACTAGGTCAGGATGATGAAGATATTTATGCTATGCATGTGGTAAATAATATTTTGGGCGGAGGACTAAGTTCCCGATTATTCCAAGGAATACGTGAGCAGAGGGGATTGGCTTATTCAGTTTATTCATACCATTCTACATATGTCGATGCTGGAGTATTTGCCATTTACGCGGGAACCACACCCTCTAACACAGAGGAGGTAACAGAGTGTATACTGGCTGAGCTTCTGGATATTAAGAATAAAGGAATAACCCAACAAGAATTGGAAAGAACGAAAGCACAGATTAAAGGAAGTATGTACTTAGGTTTGGAATCAGTGAGTAGCAGAATGAGCCGGCTTGGCAAAACTGAATTAACTTACAACCGGATTCTTACTCCGGAGGAGGTAGTTGAAAAACTCGAACGTGTTTCTCTGGAAGATGTTAGACAAGTCATGAACAGGTTATGGCAAAGAGAAAAGATGAGCTTGGTGATGATGGGACCGAAAGGGCACGAAGTAAATCTAAACGATATATTAGATAGGCAAAACTGGACATAGGGTTTTTGGATTTGTTGATAAGTAGGCAATTGTTGCCTACTTTTTGGTATACTACTCAAATGTGTGATTCAACCTCACTTATGATATATAGTGTATAAACAGGAGATTAACGTGCTCATTACGCACTAAATTATTTTTACAACCGAGTTGGCTTATAACAACATTTAATTTAATAAGAATTAGAATTGAGGGGAAGGAATTGGAACAAATTCAGGTAAAAATCGAGAGATTTGATCATGGAAGGGCCGAAGCGATTGTACCCAGGTATGCAACGGATGGTTCTGCAGGAATGGATCTGCATGCCTGCCTGAAAGAAGATCTTTTAATTGAACCAGGAAAGACCGTGAAAGTACCTACTGGAATAGCCATAGAACTTCCTGGACCTCATCTAGTTGCACTAGTATTTGCCAGAAGCGGACTTGCAGCAAACAAAGGAATTAGCTTGGCAAATGCTGTAGGGGTGATTGACTCTGATTATCGGGGGGAAATTGGAGTATTGATTCAAAATAATGGGATTGATTCTTTTAAGATTTCCCATGGAGATAGAATTGCTCAAATCCTGTTTATGCCCGTATTTCAAGCGGTATTGATTGAAGAGAAGTCACTCAAAAAAACTGCACGTGGAGTTGGTGGGTTTGGATCCACCGGGCTGTAAGTGATCTTCTTCAACTAAGTTCTAGCTCTGTTTGTCTCCTCATACAATCCTGTAAGGGGGTAGACAAATGCAGGGGTTGGGTTTAGGTTTATTGATAGTTGGAATTGTACTTTCCATAAGAGAGAGACGCTATTTCTTAATGTGGAGAACCCGAAATACTCCAAGTCCTTTTGCAAATGCTTTAGCTCAACTAGTAGGAACAGCCGGTGGAATATACCTGTCTTTAGAGCTTTTGTTTTCGTTCCTGAAAATACCTGAGAACTGGTGGAGCGAATCAACATTTATGGTTGAACCATTGGCACTTTGCTCTCTGGTATTAGCTATAGTCCAACCCTTTGTTATTAAACTCTGGTTCAAATTACGTAAATAATGGAGGGTGTTTGATATGCTTTTAAGTGATTTAGCAGGTAAGGAAATTATCAATCTTTATGATGGCGCAAAACTGGGCTTAGTTGGGGACGCAGATCTAGCTATCTCGGTAACTGGAAATATTGAGGCTATTATTTTTTCATCGCGGGGAGGGTTCAGCGGTTTTTGGGGAGGGACGGGAGAGCGAGAACGTGGTGCTCTAGTTATTCCATGGCAGGCAGTAAAGAAGGTCGGTTCAGAAGTAATAATCGTTGATTTAAACAATAAATCTGAAAGACAAACTAAATACTCTATATAATAATAATAATATTCTGGTTCTGTATAATAACACCTTAGTAATTTATTTGACAGTATATTAATTATTAAATACAATAAATAAAAAACCTAAACCCCGAGACGCCTTTAATAAAGGCGACGGGGTTTTTGGCTTAGGGTAAAGGTAATTCATTTTTATAGTGCAATAGGGCATCTATGTAGTCTCCTGAGCCATGCCTTAGTCCTAAGTAAAGTTTTCTAAACACCTGTGGTTTATTTAAACTTGTAGTTAATTGTTAATGTAATCTTGGAGGGATAATTTTGAAGAAAATTCGAGTATTTGTTGCCGGAGCCTGCGGAAAAATGGGTCAAGAAGTGGTTCGTACTGTTCTTAAACAAGAAGATATGATTTTAGTTGGAGCATCAGATACTCGTAATCAGGGGATTGATGTTGGCTATGCTATTGGAATCCCTAAGGTTGGGTTGGATATATCTGGTGTGTTTAATAAAGAACTTCTCCAAAGAAGTGGTGCGGACGTACTTGTAGACTTTACAAATCCCCAATCGGTTTTAAGCAATGCCAAACTTGCTATAGCTAGCGGTGTTGTTCCAATTGTCGGAACTACTGGACTGGATGAAGCAGAATTATCGGAATTACGGGATTTGGTTGAAAAGGAGAGAGTTGGTGTCTTCATTGCTTCTAACTTTGCTATCGGGGCAATTTTGATGATGCGTTTTGCCAGAGAAGCAGCTCGTTACTTTCCGCACGTCGAGATAGTCGAATCACATCATAACCAAAAACTTGATGCTCCATCCGGGACTGCTTTGACAACTTCGGAATGGATTTCTGAAGTCAGAGAACCTATGGTTCAAGGGCACCCAAATGAGTATGAAAAAGTGGCGGGAGCTCGGGGAGCGGATATTCATGGAATCCGCATTCATTCATTACGACTTCCGGGGTTAATTGCCCATCAAGAGGTAATTTTTGGTGGATTGGGTCAAACTCTGACAATAAAGCACGATGCATTTTCACGTGAAACCTATATGCCTGGGGTATTGCTTGCTATTAGAAAAGCATATCAGTTAACAGATATGGTTATCGGACTTGAGAATTTCCTCGATTAGGATAGTTCTTGGGGGAACCGCACACTCCGCTCCTTCATATACTGGATAGTAGTCATGGACACTGTTAAAGGGGGCATAAAGATGAGTGCGGGTCTTAAAGGAATTCGCCTGGCCGTGATAGGAGGGGATGATAGAGAAATTTTTCTTATTCCTGAGCTACAAAAGCTTGGTGCCTACATAGTCGGGGTCGGATTTGAAAAAGCACCTCATATTGAGGGAATGGAACTTGCGGCATCTCTATTAGATGTTGTTGAGCAAGTAGACGCA
>JAJZSC010000032.1 GCA_021849995.1 Bacillota bacterium
AACTAGCGCTCAAATTACTTCGCTCCAACACGAAAGCCTCCAGTGGAGGGTTTCGCCGAAGCCGCCAGCTTAAAGAGACAGCCTAACGGCGAAGGATGAACTGGCCAAATCGGCGTCCCTGCACCTAGTTCAGAAAGCATTCCTTTCAGGTGGCATAAGTGCATCTAGGCGGCTGCCTTCGCCTGTGGCTTGGCATCAGCCAAGATTTCTTTAGTCTGCGAGCGTACGTCCGAGCGTCTGTAACGTAACTCAGCTTGCAAAAACTCAGTTTACGACCCCAATATTACTTGACCCAAACATATGCTTTTTTCAGGGTATAAAAAGGAGTTGCCAATAAATGAAAGAACTGGTTCGACGGCTTTTGGGCGAAAAAATTCAAGGTTATGTTATAATAAGGGTCCAGTTAAGGCGGGAGTGGGGAATCCGATTCGCTAATGGACGCATTGAACGAGTATCTACAGGTTGGGACAGTGGAATTGGTATTCAGGCTTTTACGGAAAATGGGGTTTGCGGTTTTGCCTCTGCCGATATTCTTTCTGAAGAAGTAGGTCTAGCGGTATTAGAACGCGCAATGAAACTTGCCAGAAGAAACGAAGAATTAGGGGCTGATAAAAACCGCAAAATATTTGATGCACCGGTTGTTATTAAAGATGTCCCAAGTGAAGCAAAGCACCCCTTCGAGGAGATGTCTCTCTCTGAGCTTCAGGAAAGGGTAGCTTACTTACATAAAAGATTGAGTGAGAAGCGACAGGATGTTGTCTGGCAGACCAGTTATCGTCAGGTGGAGGATAGCTGGTGTATAGGCAGGTCTGACGGGACTCTCATAGCTTACACTGTTCCAAGAGCTGTTTTAATGCATCAAGGTACAGTAAAAGTAAACCAGAAAGCCCAGAGTCTGCTTGTCCATCGTAGTGGAACAGATTTGGAGATTTTACTTGCTGAAAAGGCAGATCAAGTATTAGAAAAACAGGCTTCGGAAAGGGCGGATTTTGCCAGGGCAGTTTGTCTTGCCCCACCTCTGCCGGCAGGGCATTATCCACTTATTATTGATTATGGCTTGGCTAAAGGGTTGGCCCATGAGGCTTTTGGACATGCAGTTGAATCTGATCACATAAACGAGTCTGTTTTAGGTGACAATGGCAAACTCAAAAGAGGTTTGAAAGTAGCCAGAGAAGGCGTGCATATTATAGATGGTCCTCTGAATGGGGATTGGGCATATCAACCATTTTCTGCTAATGGTCTTGAGCGTAAAACAGTGGAGATCGTTAGAAACGGGATTCTTGAAGCAGGTCTCGGAGATATATTTTCGGCCGAGGAAGCAGGAATGCCAGTGACAGGAGCTGGAAGGGCTGAAGGGTATTCTTATGTTCCACTGCCGAGGATGACAAATATCAGGCTGCTGGTTGATAATGTATTGCCGCTAAGTCCTAATCCTAAGCTGATGGATGAGGTGAAAAACCTTCGTCAAACCTTGGTTGATCATGGTGAACTTGAACAGGATAATCATTTACTCTTATTGGGATATCGTGGAGGGCAGGTAAATCCTAAAACAGGTGACTTTGTTTTTCAATGTGACGGGATAATCAATCTTGCAGATCCAAACCTTCCGGTGTACCAGCCTTCAATTTTTAGCGGAAAAATACTTTCTGCGTTGAAAGCAATAAAATTAGGACTAGGACAAGGGTGTTTTAATGCGATTGGAACTTGCGGGAAAAGGGGGCAAGCTGTTCCCTCAAGCGGGGGTAGTCATATGTACTTGCTGTTAGAAGCTGATAAGGAAGTGAGTCTAGGAGGAGAATCTTAATGAGACTTATTGCTCAGTTAGAAGATATTTTGAACCGGGTACAAGCTTCTCCACCCAAAGAGGAATTAAAACTCAAAGCGTGGAGGGTTCTAATTCATGAATCAAAGGCAATTTCGCTTGGGCTTAAGGATAATATACCTGGGGGTGTTTATACCCCT
Source organism: Bacillota bacterium (assembly GCA_021849995.1). Taxonomy (GTDB): domain Bacteria; phylum Bacillota; class Desulfitobacteriia; order Desulfitobacteriales; family Desulfitobacteriaceae; genus JAJZSC01. The sequence continues at coordinate 1,963 of JAJZSC010000032.1, forward strand.
CCCTCTTACCGTCAGGGGGAAAGCGGGGAAGTATTTCTAGTCTGGGCGGATGATTTGTGCAGTCAAGCCAGAGTTCAACTCCCGCCTCAGGCAACCCAGACTTTTTGGCTGGAAAAGCTGGAAGAATGGCGACAGGCGGCTTATAATGATCCGGATGCCATCTGTATTCCCACTCCAGAGCCATTGCCAGTAGTGGCATTAGAAGATCGAAAGATACAAAAAATACTGGCTGGTGATGATAAGATTCTCTTTAATCAGCTCGAACGTATGCTTGATGAGAAGCCGGAAGGAGCAAAGGTTCAAGGGAGCGTCCAGGCAGCCTGGGGTTATAGGCATGTAAGAAATTCAAATGGACTTGCGGTTACTCACCAAGAGTCTCAATATGCTATTTCTTATTCATTTGATAGTCTAGTTGGGACGGGTTTTGCCAAGAGGCGGTTAATTGAGGAAAACGAATGGGACTTTCTATGGCAAAGGACGGTTGGATATTATGAAGCACTTAAGACCTCAGCTTCTGATATCAGGGATAATACTTTAAGGGATAATACTTTAGTGGTCTTAGCACCTTCGGTGGTAGATGAAATGCTAGGACAGTTTATAGTACCGAATTTTTGGGGGCAAAGCATCCTGGAAGGACAAAGCGCTTACACGCAGGACAAGTTCAGCTCTAATCAAAAGGTTTTTGCCGAGGGTTCTTCGCTCTATATCGATCCGTTGCGTCCGTTTGAATGGGGCTCGTATATGCTTACCCAAGAGGGAATTCCGGCACAGCATACTGTGCTTGTCAATAACGGGGAGTTAATAACGCCCATTTTAAGGGTGAAAGATGCACGTCGTTGGGGCGGAAAACCCACAGCTATTCCTCAAGGTACATCAGGATTATATCTTGTTAACAAGGATGAAACCGAGTGGGATTCTCTTCTTAAAGAGGTCGAAGACGCTGTCTTAGTTCTCTCAGTATTAGGGCTTCACACCCAAAATAGTGTCACAGGGAACTATTCTATGAGTGCTCCTCAGAGTTTACGGGTTGAAAATGGACGAATAACAGGAAAGATAGATGTGAAAATATCAGGAAATTTCTTTAGAGATCTTGCTAGTGACACTACCAGGTATGCCAAGACAAAAGTGGCAAGTAAACCGTATTTAGTTTTAAAAACAACTGTTCAAAAATTGTGATTTGGGAGGTTGGAGATGATAGATTTACACGTGCACTTGATTGGTCATCAGGATAGGGCTGCAACTTCAGATAATTTACGGGAATTTTTAAATACAGCCAGTGAGCGTGGGTTAAAGGAAATTGGATTTGCAGACCATGACCACTTTTTTGAGGAACTCAATTTTCCGTTGATTAAGGAAGTGGCTGCTGAATATCCTGAGCTTAAAGTCAGAGTGGGCTTGGAGGTTGATTACAGACCACAGGAAGAAGATAAAATACGTGAGAGGCTAACCAAGTTTCCCTTTGATTATGTGATAGGATCTGTCCATGAAATTGAGGGTTGGATGTTCGATCACCCAGATGCAGAGGCTCTTCATAGCGATTATGATCCAGATGAACTATACCGGAGCTATTTTAAGTTGGTCGAACAAGCGGCTAGAAGCCGGTTGTTTACCACAATTGGTCATCTGGATCTGGTTAAAATATTCGGAGTACGTCCCAACTCCGATGTAATAAAACTTGCGGAAAAGGCGATCCAAGAAATCAATAATAATGGATTAGCGGTAGAGATAAATACAAATGGTCGCTATAAGCCCATCCGGGAGTTCTATCCAGAAATGCGCCTGGTAGAAGTTCTAGCAGCCCAAAATGTTCCCATAACACTTGGGTCTGATGCCCATCAAGCGGATGTCGTAGGGAGAGACTTAACGGAAGTGATTTCTAATTTGAAGGGTATAGGAGTAAAAGAGCTGGTCAGTTTCGAAAAACTTCAAACAATTAAATACATGTTATAATTACTGGGGTGAACGTATCCTGGCTTTTTTAGCCCGTGTGAAATAATACTGTGAATTAAGATTCGTGGTTAGACAGTGAGCTGTTAGGGGTGACGGATAGGTTATCTTTTTATGTGGAAGAATAAGAAAGCGAGGAGGAGTTAAACAACAAGTAAAAAGGAGAATAGCTATGCCTCGGATTGAAATGACTTTGCGCCCTGACTCTGATTGGAATGCTGAGGGCATAGAAGATTGGTCATACGCTCTGGCCGCTTTCCTAACTGAAAAAGGAAAAGGAATCAAACATCACTTGCGGCTTTTACCCGGTTATCAAATTATTAAATTGAGCACCGACGAGGAAGAGTGGGAAGTGTTGTTAAGCGAGTCAGAACGGGTGGTCATGCTGGACGGGTTTTCAGTTTATGGAAGCGTAGAACGAGAGTTTGCCTATTTTACAGTGAAGTTTGCCCGTCAAATTGGTGCTATTCATTTTTGCGCTTCTTTAGTGAGGGATGAAGATGAAGTATTTTGGAGGTCGCTGGGAGCAAATTTTAGGCCCGACCCTGTTCCTTTAAAAGGAGCAATAAAACGTAATCTAGTTGGTGTCGAACAACTACACAAACTTTCTCTGCTTGTAACCTATAAGAATGAACCTGTTTTGTGTCTAGAACCGATTTTCTGTAATACCCACGCTCCGGGGCCGATTAGTTTAGCACAGAGACGAGTCGAGAAGTTACTGGGTGGACAACCACTTGGCTTCGCCAGCCGCGTAGCTATGCAGTGCCCATGGGAGGTAGGCAAGACTCAATGGGACCATTTATTAGCGTTTAGTCGGTTACAGGTTTTTGATGTATTTTCTGACATAGTGTTTAAACAATACTTTAGCATCGACTTAAGAGAAGTCCCCCATCTATAGGTGGGGGATGAAGTATTCCCGAAAACAGGATTGCTTAAAAACTTTAATTATTAGTTTAATAGGACGAATTTTTGAACATAATATAAATGTCAATATATTGTTCAGAAGCTCACAATCCAGGAGGTAGAGGTTACGTGTTTGAAAAGTGTCGTTCTTGTGGTTACGAACATGAAGATTTAGAAAGAGTGGTCTTTAAAAGAAATCATGTAAGTAATCGCATCCTGCCATATTGTAACCAATGCATGAGGAGACTATATCAGGTCCCCTACAGACCAGAAAAGGAGATTTAAACCTGGTCAATTAACCTGTTTAATTCTCTTTGTATTGTTTGGATATAAGGTAATATGGTGCTATTAGAAAAAATCATAATTATATCTTGTCTTTTCCTTTCTCCTTTGGTATAGTGTCTGTGTAAACGGGGAGAAAGGGGATGTATTACAAATGGCATACGTTATTAATGACGAGTGCATTAGCTGTGGTGCTTGTGAAGCAGAATGTCCAGTATCTGCCATCAGTGCAGGAGATGACAAATATGTTATCGATGGTGATGCTTGCACAGATTGCGGATCTTGCGCCGGAGCATGCCCACTTGGTGCACCTGTTCAAGGTTAATTATCATTTTACATGATGAGGGAGAGTGCTAACTCTCCCTTTTTACATTTTTATATATTGGATCTATGCTAAGGGCATTGACATTTTAAAGAAATAAACTTAAAATTAAATTGTAATAATTATAAAGAGATCACTTATGCCACCTGATAATCACACTTTCTGAATGGGATAAAATTGAGGAAGATTTCGGTTTCTGCATCAACGGTTATTAAGCGAGGAGATGAACAACGTGGATGCGATTGAAATTTTGAAACAATTAAAGGATCAAGGGGTACGTTTTACTCCACAGAGGCAAGCTATTCTTGAGTATCTATTAGAGACCAAGACACATCCTACTGCTGAAGAAGTCTATCATCACGTTAAAGCCAAATTTCCTGGTGTTAGTCTCGGTACAATCTATAACACATTAAATATGTTGAAAGAACATGGATATATTTTGGAATTATCCTATGGAGATATGTCCAGTAGATTTGATGGGAATGCCAAAAACCATTATCATGTAGTCTGCTTAAATTGTGGAAAAGTGGTTGATTTTCACCGTCCTCTAATTGAGATGGAATCCGAGGTTGCGGAAAAGTTTGGTTTTGAAATAACTGGTGAGCGGTTAGAATTTTATGGTATTTGCCCTGACTGCCGAAGAAAAAATTAACATTTTTTATAGAACCGTTGTTTTAGACGGTTCTATTTTTGCTAAGGAGGTACATAAGCTGAATTGCCCAGAACTACTTTAGAGTATGCGACTATATAAATATTTGCTCTAAGAAAGGAATTTTATCGAATTCCTCGAAATATATATTTAATTTAAAAATTTCGTCTCTTACTTGGAAAGTTTGGGCTTTATGAGGCTAAAGGTGTATGTTTAACCGTCATATAGTTGTGTTGGCAATTGCACTTACTGTTGTCATTGGATTGCTTGCTTGGAAGTGGGGACATGACCCTGGGGTTAATTTTCCGATTCAAACCCAGGTACAAAATGAGGAAAGACCCAGTCAGGTTTTGAATGGTAATTGGATTAAGTTTTCTTCCTTGCGTCAAGCCTGGGTACACAAAGATAGAGTTCTTACAGGCGGAACAGAGGAAAACGGTCTGACAGATGGCCGAAATGTTCATGTACCCTCGTCCGAAAAGCTTAATGTGGTTGCGAGAAAGTTTTTTGTCCCTCCGGAGTGGAGTGCTAGAAATGTCCGACTTATAGCTGAAGGACTTACTGGGCAAGCAAGTATTTATTTGAACGGTATTGAAAGTGTGCATCGAGTGGGAACGTTTGAGGGGGTAGGTGGTCGTGATTCAATCTTATTTCCGCCTTCTGCTCTTATGTATGGAAAAGAAAACCTCTTATTTTTTGAACTTGAACCTGGCTTTATCCAAAAACAGAGATTGTTTGCTTTTAACTCAACCGATTATGGTCATATTACGGGAGGAGTTTGGTTAGAAGCTGTAACAGAAACTTTTATTGATAAGCCAAATATTAAGTTGGCTTGGGATAGTGATAGGGCTAATGTCGATGTAACTGTGGAGCTTGTTCACAGCAGTTTGGACTATAGTCCTTGGCTAGTGGAGGGTGCTATCCTCGATTCCGGTTTAGAAGTGGCCAAAAACTCAACTGAAGTTAAAAGTTCAGAGAGTGCAAGTCATCAGGTCACTTTAACATTTTCCGTTCCGAATGCTAGAAAGTGGAGCATTTCTGATCCTTATCTCTATCAACTAAGGATAAGTGCAACAAACTCTAAAGGTGACAAAGATCAATTGCTAGTCCCTGTAGGTTTAAAATCCCTGGTATCTGACAAAGGAAACATGATCCTGAATGGAACTAACATATCTATTAATGGATTGGCCTTGGCTCCCGAAATGGCTGATTCATTAAGAAGTGAGGGGAAAGTAGAATCCTGGCTCAAAGCACAACGCGCAGAAGGAATCAATCTTATTTACTTTATAGGCCAATTTCCAGACAAGACATGGTTGGATACTGCAGATAGAATCGGTATGGGTGTTTGGGTGGAATGGCCCGTTGCTTTGATTCCGGCAACACGTCTTCCGAATCCTCAAATTTTTCAACACCTTACGTTAGAAGGAAATCTTCATCCCTCTTTATGGGGCTGGATTGTCGGGAAAGGACTTGGTGGCGGTAGCAAAGTAAATAAGTACTTTGTCGATTCCAAAACAATCACTGGTTCAATACCGACGTTTATGCTAAGTATAAAAAGCTTGCCGACTGAACCCATCGCGGCTTCAAATATACTTCAGACCAGTGGAAACTCGGTTTTGGGGTCTTGGGGACAGGTCAGAAACTATGTTTTTCAGACAGACGACAAGACTGTGTGGTTAGGCGGACAGCTCGCAGCAAAAATTTATGCTGCCTGGATGATTATCTTGTTTAGTTTAAATATAAGGGCTGCTAGTTGGAGATATAAAGAAATCAGTACTAAAAAGCCGAGACGAACTCTTAGGAGTGCCTGGTTTTGGCAGGGTGTTTTCTTTATTAGCCGTATGGGTACTTTGGCAGGGGTTGCGACATTGATTTTAATGACTATCCCAAGTGGCATAAAACCATGGCTTCCTGATCTTTGGCCAGCTGTTGAGGAGCTTCAGATGCAATCTCCATGGTTATTGTGGATTGGTTTGACGTTGTTGATGGGACTATTCAGGATATTACAGGTAGGGGTAGTGGCTCCATACTTCCCGGGCTCTCCTCATCCAGTGGGACTGGTTTACTGGTTTGAAAGGCGTTATCGCTGGTCTCCTGTTATTGCGATTTTATGGGCTTTAGTACCGTATGGAATTCCGTTGGGGTTAATCATTAGCGCCTATATACTCTTAACTATTTTTTTCCTCCCATTAAGAATTAGGGATGTCCACAGAATTGGGGGAGTATATCGACCTCTTCTTATTGTTCCAGGCATTATGAGCATATTTATAGCCATTTGGGCTGTTTTGAAAGTAGATTACTTATCTTTTCTTCTGAACTCAATAGATTTCAATAGAGTTAGGCTGTTTTTTGTTAGTATCTTAGAATATATTTTTTAGGATGCCTTCAGGTTGTAACTGCCACCACCTGCGCCTTTGGATTGGCGCTGCCAATTTTATGTTTAAAAATCTAATTTGCTTTTTGACCTATGAAGTTAGTTTGAGGTGTAGACTAATTTCTTAGCAACTAATTCTGAGAAAGTGATGTTCCAAGACTGACTAGATACATGAGGGCAGAAATATGAAAATGATATAGGAGGTAAAAGTGATGTCAGATATAGTTGTTCAAGCGCTAACTAAAATTGTAGGCAAAGAGAACATTTTGCTTTCCTTGGAAGAGAGAATGTGCTATGCCTATGATGGAACATTTAGGTCCTTTCTTCCTGATTATGTTGTAAGGCCAGCCTGTACCAAAGAAGTACAAGAAATCCTCCTGCTAGCCGGTGAACACGGGATCCCTGTTTATCCAAGGGGAGCAGGGACTGGTTTAAGCGGTGGATCTGTTCCGATAAACGGTGGAATCGCAATGGACCTCATTCGCATGAACAAAATCCTCGAGTTGGATAAGGCTAATCTAATAGTAGTGGTAGAACCTGGAGTAGTAACAGCGGAACTGCATAAATTTGTGGAAAGCCATGGGCTGTATTATCCTCCAGATCCTGCAAGCTTGAAATCATGTACAATTGGTGGTAACGTAGCTGAGGGTGCTGGGGGTCCTCGTGCTATTAAATATGGTGTTACCCGCGATTATGTAATGGGCTTGGAGGTTGTAACCCCTGCTGGAAATGTTATCAAAACCGGGGGACGAACAGTGAAAAATGTTTCCGGTTACGATTTAACCCGGCTTATGGTAGGTTCTGAAGGTACTTTAGGGGTTTTCACAAAAATAATCCTTAAACTAATTCCAAAACCTGAAGCTAAAAAAACAATTTTAAGTATATATCCCAAACTTGATGGAGCTGCTGATACTGTTCCGGAAATTATTAACCGAGGGATAATACCTGCCTCCCTCGAAATTATGGATGATGTTGCTATAAATTGTGTAGAAACACACTTGCATTTAGGACTTCCGAAAGATGCAGAAGCGATATTGCTAATTGAAGTAGATGGGGACCGGGAAGCAGTTGAACGTCAGGGTCAAGTTGTTGCTGAAATATGCAAATCTAATGGAGCTATGGAAGTTAAGGTAGCTAAAGATGATAAGGAAGCTGAAGAATTGTGGGTAGCTAGAAGGGCAGTTTCGGCCGCAATTTTACAGCTGAACCCGACCAAGGTTTCAGAAGATGCTACGGTTCCTAGAACAGCCATCCCTGAAATGATAAGGCGCTTAAGGAAAATTTCACAGAAGTACAATCTGCCTTTGCCGGTTTATGGGCATGCTGGAGATGGGAATTTGCATCCTAATATTGTATGCAATAAGCGCGATCCAGAGGAAATGGAAAGGGTTGAACAGGCTGTACGAGAGATATTCGAAGCAACTATAGAATTAGGTGGAACCCTCACCGGAGAACATGGAATTGGCCTAATGAAAGCACCATTTGTTAATTTACAGTTCAGTCCAGAAGAAATCCAATATTTCCGGGAGATAAAGAAGGTATTTGATCCACAAAACATCTTAAACCCCGGGAAGATATTCGGGGGTGAAGAGCATGAGGGATTATTCTCAGCTGCAAAAAGAGATTGACCACTGCAGCAAATGTGGAAACTGTTTGGCAGCCTGCCCAATTTACGGTGAATTAAACATAGAAACTGCTGGTTCCAGAGCTAGAGTATTTTTATTCAGTCAGTTTCTAGAGGGTAATCTGGAAGTAACAGATAAGTTTGCTGAGATAATGTCCTTATGTTTGCTTTGTAAGAATTGCACAGCTACCTGTCCTAATGGTGTGGCAACAGACAAATTGGTTATGGCGGCACGGCGGGAAGTTGTGGCTAAAAAAGGTTTGCCTTTAATTAAAAAGACAATATTTCATCACTTATTAACCCATAATGGCAGATTAAACTTAGCAGCCCGGTTTTTGAATGTTTACCAGCGCAGCGGCCTTCGTTGGCTGGCACGAAAGAGTGGGATACTCAAGGTACTGCCTGGTCAATTGTCAGAAAAAGAAAATTTACTTCCGGACATGCAGGGTACCAGTCCTTTTAGGAAAGAGTTTCCTAAACTTAATCCTGTAGAAGCTCCTAAGAAAAAGGTTGCTTACTTTACAGGCTGTATGACTAATTATGTATTTCAGAATACAGGTCGTGCCGTCTTAGGAGTACTTAAGGAAAATGAGGTAGAAGTTATTATACCTGATCAAATATGTTGTGGAGTCCCGGCTGAGGCAAGTGGGGATGAAGATACATTTTTAAAATTGGCTGAAAAGAACGTGAGATTCTTTTCCGAGTACGAAGTAGACGCGATTATAACTGATTGTCCAAGCTGTGGTCTGGCTTTAATGGAGTATGGCGAAAAGCTTGGTACTGAGCAAGCTCGGAAGTTCAGTGAGAAGGTTAAGGACATTACAGAATTTCTCGTTAAAGATATTGAGCTTAAGACACCAAAGGGAAGTTTGCCTTTAACTGTGACCTATCATGATCCATGCCATGCAATTCGAGGTATGAAACTTCAGAAAGAGCCAAGGCAACTCTTAAAAAATATTCCTGGCCTGGAATTACGGGAAATGAATGGGGCTAATCAGTGTTGTGGTTCTGCTGGGTCGTTTAACCTTAGTTATTATGATTTATCTATGAAGATATTGGATAAAAAACTTAACAATATCGAAAAAACCGAAGCACAGGTAGTTGCCACGGCCTGTCCTGCCTGTGAAATGCAAATAGGGCATGGAGTCAGGAAGAAAAATCTTCCGCAAAAAGTGGTACATCCGATCGAACTTTTGTATGAGGCATATCAGAGTAAGTAGAAACATCTTGTGACGGCAAGATGCATTGCTCCGCTCAAAATAAATAATCGTTCTAGGAAGCTTCAGCTCAAAAACTAAAGCTTCCTTCTTTTATTAGCACTTGATATAATGAACGAAAATTACCTAGATATTCCTGTGTATGTATTGAGTTTGAACAAGGGGATTAAAAAGTGGGGATAGAGCAAAGCTAATTGGGAGGATGGAATAGTATGGCTGAAATAACTCAAATGACTGGTAAAGATTCTATAGGGAAGTTCGAGCCGAATTTTCTTGCTACCGCTGTTGGAAGTCTTCCACACACGGATATTGACCAGGCCATTGAACTCATATGGAAAATGACCCCTGATATACCACATTGGCCCCAACTCCCGCGTACTGGGACTGAGAGTTCTTTTATAACTCAATATTTGAAAGGTCTTATCGAGAGCCGAGTAATTGAGGGTCTGGAGCAACCGAGATTTCAGGTTGACTCAGAAGATTGGGTCGAGCGGATGACTTCTTTTTACGAGTTATATCTTACAGCGGAGTCTGGGGACCAGGAAGGATTAGACTCGTTTGGGTTTACTATGGAAGGAGGTCAAGGATTTGAGGGTTTTTGTAATAATCTGGAGGAATTCGGGGTTAGGGGTGCTAGCCTTCTAAAAGGACAATTGAGCGGTCCTTTATCTTTAGGGATGCAGATAACTGACAAAAACAGGCGTGCATGTTATTATGACGACGTGCAGAGAGATATGTTGGTGAAAGCTCTGGCAATGCACGCTGCCTGGCAAACTCGAAGACTATCTAAGTATAGGCTTCCGGTATTAATTACGATAGATGATCCGGCACTTTATGCATACGGAGCTTCTACTCACATTACACTTAAAAGAGATCGAATTATTGAAGACTTAAATGTAATTGCTGGAAGCATTAAAGCTGAAGGAGGTATTCCGGGGTTACATGTTTGTGCAGGAATGGATTGGACCCTAGCCTTTGATTCAGACATTGAAGTCCTGAATTTTGATGCATATGAATATATGACCAGTATGCTCGTTTTGGCAGACCAATTAGGCGCCTATATAAGGCGCGGAGGAATATTGTCCTGGGGTATAGTACCTACTTCTAACAATGCATTCACCGAAAGTATTGAATCTTTAGAGAAAAGACTGGAAGATAATATTTCTGAATTGGTGCAGCGTGGAGTAGATGAGGATCTTCTTCGCAGGCAAAGCATGATTACTCCGAGCTGTGGGACTGGAACCCTGGACGTAGATTTAGCAGAACAAGTGTATAAGCTCCTTAATGGTTTAGCTCTTAAGTATAAAAAGGGTTGAGTTTTCCACATCAAGGATTTATAATTAAACCGAGTATTTTACTAAGAATTTAATTATTAGGGGAAATAATTACTTATTAAAGGAGGTTACACATTGCATGATTACTAAAGAAATGACTGTCGGTCAGGTTCTGCGTACTTATCCGCAAACTGTTCAGGTTTTTTTAGAGTTAGGGATGCATTGTCTGGGTTGTCCATCTTCAACTATGGAAACAATCGAGGGCGCGGCCTTAACACATGGACGTAATGTCGATGATTTAATAAGTCAACTGAATAAGTCAATAGAAAAATAAGTGCTCTACCCGGCCCTCTCGAAGAGAGGGCTGTTTAAGCCTCTTCATATGCCCTAGGAAACTTAGACTATCACTACCAAATTCCTTCTTAAGGGACATGAAATTGATCTCAAGGGATTTTATACTCTTATGCCCTTAATAATAATGTAGTAGCCGGGAATAATAACCCTGGCTAATTTTAGTTCTTGAACCCTGCATGAATGGTTACTCTGACAAAGCAAGATGCATAGTAAAGTGAGAACCCAAAAGCAAAACGATTCATAAAAATTGTAGCACAACATTCTGATTTAATGTAAAATATCCACGTGGTTCGTTAGCGGATACCAACGAACTCTAATGAGAGAATGTTGAATTAAGGGGGAAAAACGGGTGTTAGAGA